>JAQTUZ010000008.1 GCA_028707065.1 Patescibacteria group bacterium
CGGTATTCAAATAGGCGCCAACATGTTTGAGGCCAGAGAAATTCTGCCGGTCGGCCCGGGGCGGAATTTTTTCCATCGGTTCGAAAATGATCCGCGTTTCCATCAAAGGAGCGATGATCAGCGCGGAGTTGATTTGCCGGACGGCTTTCCTCTTTTACTGAAATGAAATTCAAGCTAAATTTTAAATGAAGAATTTTTTTCGATTTGCGTATTAATGGGTATAAGCATTCTATGGCCCTCCCGTAGAGTGTATAAATGTCCCTGGCCATAGTCCGGCCGGGTATGGCACGGGGACGACAATCAATTAATTTAGAACCCATCTCAAAAATAATCATCCGAAACGCCTTGAAAGTTATTTTTGAGATGGGTTCTAACTTTAGCGGTTTTTGCTGGGCAAAAGCCGCTTTTTTGAAGAAGATAAGCCAAATTTTCGTATTAGTAATATAATCGGTATGGGCAATTTTTGGTTTCTGGTATAATATCAGCTGGATTAGTTTGTTATCAAGCGAAGCGAGTGAAATAATCCCGCGCCTCGCGGGGATTATTTCCGAGCGAGCGATGATAAGATTGGTTATCAAGCGAAGCGAGCGAAATAATCCCGCGCCTAAGCTGCGATTATTTCCGAGCGAGCGATGATAAATGCCTAAGTCGCTTGCGGCGAGGATACCTTTTAGAAAAGATGGGCGCAGGGCTTGCCCCGCGGTTGATACCATTTATTTGTAACTTTTAGCTATATGAAAATTTTTTTTCTGAAGATCAAGGGTATTATTGCCGCCCATAAGATCATGACCGGAGCGGCGATCATCATTTTAGCGGTCGGCGGATATTATGGCTACCAGAAATTTTTTCCGAGCGCGCCTAAATACCGCTATGCCACCGAGGCGACTGTTAAAACAACGATCTCCGTTTCAATAACCGGCTCCGGCCAGGTTTCCGAATTGAACAGCATTGACCTGAAGCCGCAAACTTCCGGAGCGTTAATCGCGATGAATATCAAGAAGGGCGATCAGGTCAAGACCGGGCAGGTCATTGCCGTGGTTGATCAGCGCGACGCGATCGCGGCGATGAATCAGGCCAGAGCTTCGCTCGCCAACGCGCAGGCAAGTTATGATACTTTGCTGGCCGGCACTGACGCCACCGATCTTAAGATCAGCCGGAACAGCGTGACGCAGGCGGAGAATTCCTATAATAACGCCGTGCTTTCCCAGCAAAATACCATCAAAACCACCGCTACCAATATTGTTCAGGCGCAAAACACTTTGGATGATTTGGAAGATTTTACCAGCCAGGCTAATCCGACCAATCAGCGGGGGGTGACCTTGAACACGATCAACGATAAGTTGACGGTGGATCGAACGGCGCTGGACGCGGAAAATAAAATTTTTACCGATAATAATTTTCAAAACACTTTTGGCGCTTTGAATTCCGGGCTGGTGGGCCTTACTAAAGACAGCTATGCGCGGGCGGTAACGCTGTTAGCCGCGGCTAACAGCAGCTTGAATAATGCCGAGACTTATCGCAGTGACATTAATGTCAATCAGGCGGTGAACGACGCGGTTAATGCTTTGAACCAAGCGCAAACATCGCTGAATAATTGTTATGACGCTTTGCAGAATACGGTGTCAGGAGTCAACGTTACGCAAGCGCAGATCGATTCATATAAATCAAGCATCAATAGCCAGCTTTCGGCGGTTAATACCGGCATTACCGCCGTTCAGAACGCTTCGCAAGATCTTAAAGACGCTGTCGTGGCCGCGCAAAACAGCTTAGACTCGATAAAGCTTACTTCCGAACAGCAGTTGGCTTCAGCCCAAGCTTCAGTGCAATCTACTTATAATTCCTGGCAGACGGCCAAGGATCAATTCGCTAAATTAAAGGAGCCGCCGACCAAGCAGGAAATTAATTCGGCTCTGGCTTCGGTTTCTTCGGCTCGCAGCCAATATCAGCAAGCGGTGGATGCTTATAATAACACCACGATCGTCGCGCCGTTCGACGGGCAAATTGCCGTAGCCAGCGCGCAAAAAGGCGATCAGGTTTCGGCTTCGACAGTGATCGCAACGCTGATCACTAATCAAAAAGTGGCTAACGTCCCGCTGAACGAAGTGGATGTGGCTAAGGTGAAAGTCGGCGAGCCGGTGGTTTTGACCTTTGACGCAATCGACGGGCTTTCGCTCACTGGCAAAGTTATCGATATCGATACTTTGGGCACGGTCAGCCAGGGCGTGGTGACTTATAATGTTAAAATCAGCCTTGATGCCGATGATCCGGCCGTTAAGCCGGGCATGAGCGTGAATGCCGCTATCATCACTAATGTTAAAACCGATGTTTTGGCCGTTCCGAATGCGGCGATCAAAACGCAGGGCGGAAGCAATTACGCGCAAGTTTTGGACGCGGCGGGTAATCCGCAAAACGTGGCCGTGCAAATCGGCATTGCTGACGATTCTTATACCGAGATTATTTCCGGATTGACCGAAGGCGAGGCGGTGGTTACGCAGACGATCAATTTGAGCACGGCCGCCAAGACTTCAACGCAAACCAGCTCCGGCATCGGTAATATTTTGGGCGGCAGCGCCAATCGCGGCGGCAGCGGTTTTAGCGGTGGCGCGGTTCGGGCGGTTACCAGGCCCGGAGATTAATTACAGAATATTAATTGATTAGTTAATCCAAATGATAGAATGTAAAAATATTTATAAAGCATATAAAACCGGCGAGCTGGAAACCGAGGTTTTAAAAGATATCTCTTTCAAGATAAATGACGGAGAGTTTGTCGCGATCATGGGTCCAAGCGGGTCGGGCAAATCGACCTTGATGCATATTATCGGCGCCCTGGACACGCCGACCCGCGGACAATATTTTCTTGATGGTATTGACGTTTCCACTTTATCCGATGATAAATTGGCCGTGATCAGAAATGCCAAGATCGGTTTTGTCTTCCAGGCTTTTAACCTGCTGCCCCGGGCCACGGTTCTGCGTAATGTCGCGTTGCCGCTGGTTTATGCCAATGTGGAAAAAAGCAAGCGGGAAGAGATTGCTAAGCACGCTCTGGTGCAAGCTGGTTTGGATGAATCGCGTTTTCATAATTTATCCAATCAATTGTCCGGCGGCCAGATGCAGCGCGTGGCCATCGCCCGGTCGCTGGTGAATAATCCCTCAATCGTTCTGGCCGATGAACCGACCGGCAATCTTGATTCCAAGACCGGCGATGTTGTTTTGGAAACCTTTCAGGAGCTTAACCGCCAGGGGAGGACGATCGTCTTGATCACCCACGAGCCCTATGTCGCCGAGCATGCCGATCGGATCATTCTAATTAAGGATGGAAAGATTTTGAGCGACGCCAAGACGCGCAACAAGCGTCTGGCAGAAAAGGTGAAAAAATAAAAGATAATCCGAATCTATGAAATCCGCCAGCTGGCGGACCGCATACTACGAACTGTTGCGAAACAAAAATATTAATCAATAATGTTCGGAAAAATATTCGTAGTATTCGTGTATAATTCGTAGTATTCGCATTTTATGCCCAAATAATTTTATGAGAATTAACGATTTGTTCGAAGAAAGTTACAGTGCCTTAACGGCTAATAAGATCAGGACCGGGCTGACTATTCTTGGTATTGTCATCGGTATCGGTTCTGTGATCGCCATGGTGTCGATCGGCCAAGGATCGCAAAAATCGATTCAAGCCAGTATTCAATCGATCGGCTCCAATTTATTGATCATCACGCCCGGAGTCCAGCGCAATTTCGGCGCCGGGGTCAGCGCCGGCCGTGGCAGCGCCCAGACGCTTACTCAGGAAGACGCTGATGCGATCAATCAGGAAATCGCTCAAGCAAAGGCTGTCGCCCCGGAGCTTTCCGGCCGTTATCAAGTTACGGCTAAGGGGAGCAATACTAATACCCAAGTTATCGGAACAAACGATGCTTATTCTTCGGTGCGTAATGTGAGTGTTGATTCTGGGACGTTCATCACTTCCGAACAGGTTTCTTCGGACGCTAAAGTCGCGGTTATCGGCCCGACCGTGCGCGATGATTTGTTCGGCGTTGATGCCAATGCGATCGGCCAATCAATTAAAATCAAACAAATAATTTTCAAAGTTATCGGCATCACCACCGCTAAAGGAGGCACTGGCTTTAATAACACCGATAACAGTATTTATGTGCCGATATCCACCGCCCAGCATTTTTTGGCGGGCTCAAGCTATGTTTCGCAGATCAGCGTCGAAGCGGATAGCGCCAACGACATGAGCGCGATCCAGCAGGAGATCACTGATTTGCTTTTGCAGCGGCACAAGCTTACGGCGGCCACTGCCGACTTCACCGTCTTGAACCAATCGGATATTGTTAACGCCGCTTCCGGCGTGACCAATACTTTGACGATGCTCTTGGCTTCGATCGCCGGAATTTCCCTGGTGGTCGGCGGCATCGGTATTATGAATATGATGTTGACGACGGTCACGGAACGCACTCGGGAGATCGGCTTGCGCAAAGCGATCGGGGCGACGCGGAATAATATCAATTCGCAATTTTTAATGGAAGCGGTGATGCTGACTTTCACCGGCGGTTTTTTGGGGATAATCTTGGGCTGGATCCTGTCTTTGATCGTCACTAAATTTGCCGGTATCGCGGCGGCTGTTTCTTTTTCTTCGGTGATACTCGCGTTCGGCGTTTCCGCGGCGATCGGTTTGATCTTCGGCTATTATCCTGCCCGCCGCGCCTCGCGATTGAATCCGATCGAAGCTTTGAGATTTGAATAAAAATATAACACGAATACCACAAATTTTACGCGAATACCGCGAACAATTTAACATTTTTGTTCGTTTCGTGGAGTTCGTAGTATTCGCGAACAATTCGTAGTATTCGTGTTATGGACATAATTTAATTTTTAATAAAAGCATTTTATGAAAAAAAACATTACAATTTTAGTAGTAGCGGTGATTGTTGCTTTGGCTGTTGGCGTTTTTGGCGGTATGCAATATCAAAAAATGGCGGCAAAGAAGATTGCGGCGCAATTCCCCGGAGGCCAGGGTTTTAATCGCGGTAATTTTACCGGTTCAGTGAACAGCCAGCGCAGCCGCAACGGCGCCGGATTTACCGCCGGCAGCGTCTTGTCCAAGAACGACTCGAAAAGCTTTACGGTAAAATTAAACAGCGGCGGTTCGGAAATCGTTTTCCTTTCCGCCAATTCGAAAATTATGAAGTCGGCCACCGGGACGATCGACGATCTGGTTGCCGGCGAGCAAGTCGTAGTCAGCGGAACGGCCAATTCCGATGGCAGTATTACGGCAACTAGCGTGCAATTGGGAAATTCCGGTTTTGGCGGAAATCGGCCGGCGGGCGCTCCGGATCAAGGCCAAGCCGCGCCAGTGCCAGCGAAATAAAATTTTAAAAAAGCCTCGCTCTAGACAAGCGGGGCTTTTTAGTTGAAAATTTGCCGAAAAGATGTTAAGCTCGCATTAATATGCATTAATATGTTGGAAATAATAATCATTGCCATTGGCAAAATAAAAAATAATTTTTTCTCCGGCGCGATCGAAGAATATCTTACGCGCCTTAAGCCGTACGCGGCGGTTAAAATTTTAGAATTGGCCCCTGAAGCGTTCAGTGAATCAAGTCGAGAAAAAGCCAAGAAGATAGAGGGGGAGAGGATTGTTAAATCGCTGGAAAAATATAATAGCGCGGAGATTTTTCTATTGCACGAGCGCGGCCGCGAAATGGACTCGCTTAAATTTGCGCAAAAAATGTCAGCCGCTAACGGCAAGATTGTTTTCGTAATTGCCGGCGCGCTTGGTTTTGACGAAGAAGCGCTTAAAAAATATCCCCAGCTTTCTCTGTCAAAAATGACCTTTCCTCACGAAATGGCGCGCTTGATCTTGCTCGAGCAGATTTATCGGGCCGCGACGATTGCCCGGGGGAAAACCTACCACTATTAAATTAAAATGAAATTAAAATTCACTGAACATAATATTTTTCTTTTAAGCCTTTTACTTAAAGGTTTGAATGGCGCGCTGGAATTGATCGGCAGTATTTTGATCGTTGTTTTTCCGCCGGCGATTATCGTCCGCTTAGTGAATTTTTTGACGCAGAACGAAATCAGCGAAGATCCCAAGGACTTAGTGGCTAATTATTTAATTCACGCTTTTCAAAATTACACTCTGGGTTTGCAGACTTTTTGGTCAGTTTATTTTTTTATTCACGGGGCTATTAAAATTTTTCTGGTGGTTTCGCTTTTGCGCCGCCGGCACTGGGCTTACCCCGCGGCAATCATAGTTTTCATGCTGTTTATCGTTTATCAGCTTTATCGTTTTAGCTTTACCCATTCTCTATCTTTGATCGCTCTTTCGGCCTTTGACTTTTTGGTGATTATTTTGACTTTTCTTGAGTATAAAATACTCAAAAGAACTGTTTAGCGGCGGCTGAAGGTAAACAGCTAAAGGTTTATTAGTTATTATAAAAGGCTATTTTGGCCTTTTTTTGTTTTGATATTATGATATTATTGACATTATATAATATTTATGCTATACTATTATGATTTGGATTGTTGTTTACTAACTCACAAAAAAGGAGTCAGGATGAGGCAATGTACTTTTGGATCAGATACTTTGGCTTATATCAAGGAAACCGGAGAAAGGGTCGCAGAAATTAGCTGGGAAAAAATTCCTGCCGGGAAAATAGTCCTTTTTTGCCATCTGGCTTTTCCAGGTTCAGATGCGGTAAGTGTCTTTTCGCCTTTATCCAAAACTTCCTTTGAGTTATTAATGGCAAAAGAACACGAGGACATTTTTCTTTTTCCCACCGATCAAAAACTTTTTCCTGACCCGAACAAACCAAAGTATGTCCCCAAACCCCGCTCGCGCAAAGCCAGCGCTCGTAGCGGATATCGTAATCTAGCCTTCATCTTCTAATAACCGCCCCTTGCTATTCAACGATTGAATAGCAAGGGGTATTTTTGTTTTCCCCACTTTTTGCTAAAATGGAGGTGCTATAGAAATGCTCTATATGAATAAGCCGGATCAGCTATTTCAGGCATTTTTAGAGTCACCGGTCGGCGTCTTGAAGATCGAAGCGAGTAAAGATAAGATTTGCTCGGTTCTGTTCTCTGATCAAAAAAAGAAGAACGCCCGCCAGCCAGACGTGCTCAAAAATTGCCTCAAGCAATTAAAGGAATATTTTTACGAGAACAGGAAAAAATTCGCTCTGCCTTTGGAGTTGAAGGGCACTGTTTGGCAAAAAAAGGTCTGGCAGAAGCTGGCGGAAATTCCTTTCGGCAAAACCACTTCTTACGCCGAGCTGGCGGAAAAATTAGGCGGGAAAAAGATGGCCCGCTCGGTCGCTTCGGCCTGCGCCCGCAACAAGATATTATTCATCATCCCTTGCCATCGCGTGATCGGCTCGGGCGGCGGCTTGACCGGCTATCGCGGCGGCTTGAAACATAAAAAGTGGCTATTGGATTTTGAAAATAAAGTGTAATTTTATCGCGCGGCCGTCGTTATATTAGTGAAAGTTTTTAACAGCCAAACTAATTAACTAATTCACTAATCAACTAATCTATGGAACAAGAAAATTGTTTTCATCACGGCAAGCTCAAGATGGTTATCGTCTTGGTGCTTGTACTGGGCGCCATCGCTTTGGGAATCCTGGCGATCTTGCGCGACAAGATCATGCAGAATGACCAGAACCAATTCGTGGTAACGGCGCAAGGCAAAATCACCGCTCCGCCGGATGTCGCCACGGTTGATTTCAGCGTCCAATCGACCGTCAGCAAAAATATCGGCGATATCGTCAAAGACGGCAATACCAAAATGAACGCGATCATCAAGGCTTTGACCGATTTAAAAATTGATAAAGCGGATATTCAGACTTCGCAATATCAGTTGGCTCCGATCTATGATTATACAAGCTGCCCGTTAAGTTCATCGATTCCTTGCCAGCAAGGCAATGTTTTGCGGGGCTATCAGCTGACCGAAGGAGTCACTGTTAAAATAAGGGATTTGAATATAGTCGGCGATGCTATTTCGCAAGCCATCGCGGCCGGAGCTAACCAGACCGGCGGGGTTTCTTTCACGATCGATGATCAGGATAAGCTAAAGGCCGAGGCGCGCGCTTTGGCCATTGAAAAGGCGATCGAGAAAGCCAAGACTATCGCCAAGCAATCAGGTTTGAAATTAGGCAAGCTGATAAACGTGACGGAAAATACCGGCCCGATGCCTTATTATGCCAATACTTATGACATGATGGCTAAAGGCGGCGGAGTGGCGGCCGCACCGACAGCTTCGATCCAAAGCGGCTCGCTGGATATCACTGATGATGTGATTCTGACTTACAAGGTGAAATAATCAACAAAAAAAACATAATCCGAACCTACAAAATATCCGAATACAACGAACCTATCCACGAAAAATTATTCGATTCGTAGAGTTCGTAGTATTCGGATACAATTCGTAGTATTCGGATTATGTTTTTATTTAGGCAATTAGTCCCTGTATATCCTTAAGCTGTTGCCGATGACCGTGATATCCGACATGATCATCGCGAAGGCGGCGACGATCGGATTGGCAATTCCGAGGATAGCGAGCGGAATGGCAATGACGTTATAGAAGAAAGCCCAGAAAAGATTTTGGCGGATGATGCCGAAAGTCTTGCGGGCCAATTTTATCGCCTCGACGATCTTGATCGGCTCGTTTTTCATAATAATGATATTGCCGGCCTCTTTGGCAATATCCGCGCCCGCGCCCATTGCTATTCCCAGATCGGCCTGGACTAACGACGGCGCATCATTGATGCCGTCTCCGGCAAAGACCACGTTCTTGCCCGTATCTTGCAATTCTTTGACCTTTTTTTGCTTGTCCGCCGGCAGAACTTCGGCGAAGAAATTGTCGACGGCCAGAAGCGAGGCAGTGAAATGCACGGCGGCTTCGCGATCGCCGGAAATGATGATCGATTCAATTCCCATTTTTTTCAAACTCCAAACCGCTTCCTCGGCGGTCTTTTTTAATTCATCTCTTAAGAGAAAAGCGGCGATAACATGGTCGGCTTTGGCCAGGAATAATAAGCTGCCGCCTTCCTCGGCTTTCTCTTGGCTTACTTTTTCCGCCCAGGTTTTATCGATTTTATTTTCATCCAAAATCCTTAAGTTGCCCAAGAAATATTGGTCGCCATTAATTTTTCCGCCAATTCCCCGGCCAGGGTATTCAGTGATTCCTGCGCCGGACCGGGAAGAAAAATTCCCCTCTTGAGAGGGGTGGACCGCCGCCTCGGCGGGACGGGGTGTGTTAAAGTTGGTGGTTGCCGATAACAAATCTCCCGGCGGACAGCCTTCGTCGTTGGGCATTTTTTTCAAGGCCGGCAATTCGCCGCCGGCTCTTAATGGGAAATTATCAGCATCTTCTTTGTTTATTTGGCAGAATTTTTGATCGCCCGAAGCGTAAATGGCGATCGCGCGGGAAAGGGGATGAGTTGAACCTGAAGCCAGATTGGCGGCGATTCTCAAGACTTCATCGGTTGAATAATCTCGCGCCGGAATTACTTCATAAAGCTTCGGTTCGCCCAAAGTGAGCGTGCCGGTTTTATCGAATACTACGGTATCGATCTTTTTGGCTTTTTCAAAGCTCTCGCCATTCTTGATCAAGATCCCTTTCTTGGCACCAACGGAGGTGCCGACCATCACTGCGATCGGCGTGGCCAGGCCCAGCGCGCAGGGGCAGGCGATGATCAAAACCGTCACCGCGTTGATAATGGCAATCGTGAAATCATGTTTAACCAATAACCAGCCAATTAAAGTCAAAATAGCTACGCCGATGACTGACGGGACAAAAATTCCCGAAATAGTGTCGGCTAATTTCTGCACCGGCGCCTTGAAGCTTTGCGCCTCTTCCACGGTTTTAATGATTTTGGCCAACACAGTATTGGAGCCGGTCTGGGTTATTTTTATTTTTAGCTGGCCGTCTTTATTGATCGTTCCGCCAAAAACATTTTCGCCTGATCTTTTGGCAACCGGCAAGCCTTCGCCGGTGAGCATTGATTCGTCGATATCCGATTGGCCTTCAATAATAATTCCGTCCAAGGGAATTTTTTCGCCCGGTTTCACCAAGGCAACTTCGCCAACTTGCACTTCCTCGATGTTTTTTTCTGCCGTTCCCCCCTGCGCGTTGATGATCAAAGCTTTCTTGACTCCCAATTCCATTAATTTTTTCATCGCATCCGAGGCATGCCCCTGGGTTTTGGCTTCAAAATATTTGCCTAAAAGAATCAAGGCGGCGATGGAAGCGGCGGATTCGAAATACATCGGTTTATCGGCAAAGACCGCCCAAAGGCTGTAAAAGAAAGCCGTCAGCGTGCCGAGCGAGATGAGCGAATCCATATTGAATTGCCCGCGGATGATCTGCTTGCCGGCGCTCTTGTGGAATTGCCAGCCGAAAATAAAAACGATCACCGCGGTCAGGATGATTTGCAGCCAATCAGTATAGCCAAGATTTAAAAAGCTTCCGGGGATCTCCCATGCCCAGATCATCCGGGATAAAAGGGGGGCGGTAAAGATCAGCGCCAAGATAGTTTTGTTTCGCTGCCAATTGCCGCTCGTCTTTTCGCCATGATGCATGTGGTCGTTCATCGCGCCATCTTCCAAGACCTTGTAGCCGGTTTTTTTAATTATTTCCTTGATTTTGTCTAAGCCGATCTTTGCCTCGTCGTATTCGACATAAGCTTTGCCATTGGCATAATTGACGTCAGAGGAGATTATGCCGGTCTGTTTTTTCAAATTGCGATTGATATTCTGGGCGCAGGACGCGCAATCCATACCCCCAATGTTTAATGAGATTTTAGTCATATTTTAAATGTAATACTAATCCACGAATACATACTAATATAACGAATGCCCGTTTAAAATAATTCGTTATATTAGTATGTATTCGTATTGAATTAGTATTACAACTAAATATTTTTTTAAATAATTTATTATTGAATTATAAATTTTCCCCAGACCATTTTCATCCCTTTTTTGTTATCCTGAGCCCCGGGCGAAGGATCTGTTCCTATCCCGCGCAAGATAACCAATGTTTTAAGTAATAAAGTTGTTCGTTGGCAATCATTATAATGACAAACTAAACAAATCTGTAATTCTTAATTTGTAATTTGTCATTGAATGATGAATTTTCCCCAGACCATTTTCATTCCGCAGGAGAATTTTATTTCGCTCAAGCCTGACTCTGGAGTAAAGTCGATTACTGTCTGACCGATATTGAGTTTTTTGCTTATTTGATTTTGGCCGTTATAAAGGATGATGGCATCGGTGCAGCCCATCGATTTTGGCAAATTGATTACCCAATGAACCGGCACGCCTTTCTTGATATAGATGACATTCGGCTGATAGCCGGAATAGCCAACCGTCAATTCCGCGGTTTGAGCCTGGGCTGGCGTCGGCGCAGGCGTTGTTTGAGCCGGAGTTTTTGGCGCTGACGGATTTAATAAACCAAAGCTGCTCATCGCGCGGCCAAAGGTGAAGAGACCCAGAATTATTACTATTATACCCGAAATTTTTAAAAGCTGCTTCATCCGGCTCGCCGTAAGCGTTGAGACAAAATGGCCGAAGCCGAACAAAAGGGGAATGGTGCCCAGGGCATAAAAGGCCATCGATAAAGCGCCAACGAGCCAATTGCCGGTGGACAAAGCATAAAGCTGCATGGCTTGCAGTGGTCCGCAAGGCATGAAGCCGGTCAACAAACCGATGACGAACGGTCCTTTCGGTTCGCGGTTTTGCCGATTTTTGAAGATTACCTTGGCGATGAAGTCCGGCGTCTGTATTTTTATTTTATTCAGCCATTTGATTTCTGTTGCCAGCGACAAGCCCATCAGAACCATAAAGATCGCCGCCACCAGCAAAAGCGTTCCGGAAAAATTCGGATTGATTCCGAAGAACGCCCCAAATCCTCCCAATATTCCCCCGATCACGGTATAGGAGATTAATCGCCCTAAATTATATTGTAGGTGGAGTTTGTGAGACGAAATTTGTAATTTGTAATTTTTAATTTGTAATTGTCTGGTTGAGTATGCCATCACGAATCCGCCGCACATGCCGACGCAATGGAAGCTGGCTAAAAGCCCGATCAGGAAAATTAAGCCATAGCCGACTTTTTCGTTGTTCAAATTAGCCATTATTTCCCAGCCGCCCAAGGCCTGGATGAGAAAATATCCGCCAGCGAAGATCAGCACAAAAATTCCGGCGCCAATCCAGTTTTTATTAAATTTCTTTTTGCCGGTGGCGGTAATATCCAAAAGTTCCGGCGTATAACCCAGTTCTTTTATTTTACTGAAGATTTTATCCAGATCAGTTTTGGTTTCGTCATACTCAACTCCGGCCCGTCCTTTATCGAAGAGGACGATTATTTTTTTTACCCCGGGAAGCGAGCCCACTTCCGCTTCCACTAATACCTTGCAAGAAGAGCAGTGCAGCCCGGATATATTGAAAGTAATCTTTTTCATATTTTATATTCCCCTCTAGAGAGGGGTGGATCGCCCCTGGCGAGACGGGGTGTGTTATGCCGGTCTGCCAGAAAACGTTTATTAAATTATTTATTAGCCAACTTGCTCACTCTTAAAATTTCCTCGACCATCTTCGCTTTCACCTTTTCGTTTTTGCTCGCCATCGCGTTCTTGAAGCAAGTATGCAGATGATTTTCCATCAGCTGCTGATGAGCTGATTTTAAAAGTCCGATGACCGCCAGATTCTGCTGCATGATATCAATGCAGTATTTATTCTCTTCCGTCATCTTAATAATTTTTTCCACCAGCGATTTGGCTTTTTTGAAACCAATCAGCGCTTTTTGTTTCTCGTTAGTCATAAAATATAATTTATAAAAAATAATTTGTAATTTTTAATTTGTCATTTGTAATTCCCGCCATACCTGGGGTGGGGGTATGTCATTATCATAAACCCTATCAAAAAAAACGTCAAGAGGGTAATATATTCCCCTCTAGCAAGAGGGGTGGATCGCCCCTGGCGAGACGGGGTGTGTTTTAGTTTTGTTCAAGCCGAACAAGCGCAATTACATCTCGCTCGTCGCCCCCCCTCATCATGATGATCTTCTTCCCCGCCCTCTTCTTTCTCTTCGCGCGCTTCAGTTCGGGGATGATGAAATAGACAATTAAGAATTATGAATTAAGAGATAAGAATTAGAGGAGATGATATGCATGGCAAACAAATCCCCGTTAAACCGGGGTTTTTGTTTTGTCTTTTTGTCATTGCGAGCCCCTGGCGTGGCAATCTCGCGCCACGCGAAAGGAACCACGCTTGGCCTTGTCGAAGTTTTTGAAAAGTGGTAGATTTTAAATAAATTTGGTTAAAATTACAAAAATAATTATATTGTAGTAGTTATGTCCCCCAGTGAAAAGTTAGAAATTATAGAAAAAGAAATTGATGGGTATATCTCAAAACAACCTATTTTCGGCTCATCTAGAAATTTAATGGTATTAAATTTACTTAGATATTTAGAATTTGTTTCTTTATCAAATAAAGAAACATCAACCTTGGAAAATTACTTAGCCAATGGGCACTCTACTGAGTGCCAAAATTTGAGGGGTGTTTCAAATTCTATAGATTGGGCTCATGAATATTGCAAATCAATTAATAATTTTGACTATAAATTCGATGAAAGTACTCTTAGAGAATTAAAATTAGCCTTTAGTCTATCACAAAATTACGGCAATATTTGCGACATTTTTTATTACATAAGAAAAAATATTTTGGATTGGAATTTTAAAACCGATAAAGAAATATTGTTGACGCAGAAAGATCAGGAAACTCAATTGTTTAAGGTTATAAATTATTTTATTGGTACGCACGAAGTAGAAAAGTTTAATAGTGTGCCAAGTGTTATATTAAAAATGAAAGGGTTTTTGGAAAATGTGATCGCGTTTTCAAATAAAGTTAAAATAAAGGGGAATACAAATTTCTTTAATTTCGATTTTAATATTCCAGAAATATATCCGGTATACAATGAACTGCTAAAGGAGCAAACAAGGTTGCAATGGAGGTTAGATGAAAAATGGGAATTGGGAGGATATAGCGTGAGCGATTTTCGTTTGGCATTCGTTGCTATTTTAACAATAGCCACTCTTCACAGTTTTCTTCTTTTTGGAATTTTTTCAAAAAGGGAAAAACTTAACGTTAAACCAAATAAATTTTTTCAGAATTTGGTTATGTTCAATTCAAAGCAGAAATGGGTAAAAATGATAAAAAATTTATCAAATTTACCATCCGACAAAATCGAGCACATTATTGACGACTTAACATATGACTTTAGCAATAGACGCAATAAAAATAAAATTGGTGTAACGGCATATTGCTTTTACCGGATTGGTGATCCTGTGTTGGCTCTGAGTAACGAAATTGTTAGAAGTTCAAATGCAGAAAGGAACGCTTGGCTAATGCTTGAGAGGAAGAATCGACAACTTCACTCAAAATGGGGTAACGAGAAGGAGAATTATTGGAGAGAAAATATAATATCAGAGTTACGGAAACGAAAAATTTGGGTTTTTGAAAGGGGGATTAATATTCTTGGTACGAATATTGATTTGCTAGTTATTGATTTCAATAAAAAATTTGGTTTATCAATTGAATTGAAATGGTTGACTCCCCCCAATAGAATAAGAGATTACTCGAGCCTTATCGATCCGGAATTAAGAAAGGGAAGGGAGCAAGCCAGTATTTGTGAAAAATGGCTCAATAGTAGTAAAAATGAGCTGGCTAAAAAAACAGGAATAGAATATTCTAAAATCAATAATATTAATTTTGGGTCAATTGTTCTTTCAAAAAACTCAATTGGTTCGCAAGCAGTAAATACGGATGATGGCCCCCCAATTGTTAGTGAGGATTTATTTTGGTGGATAATTAAAGAGCCATTTAATGAAGATATTACGACCTTGTATAAAATAGCAAAAGAGAAGAAATTTTACCCCCGAATTAATAAACATTTCACTGTGCAGGATTGTGAAGTTGAATATGCGGGGTACAAATTTATTGAAAAAGATTGTTACGTGCCACACAATAATACATGGAACCCAAGGCGCGATATTAAAAAATAGTTTTGGTTCCGCTACAATTTTGCCTTGGACTGGGGCGTTTGTTTTGCGCCAAGGTGGTATAATGATTACATAGCTAATAATTAACTTTATACTTTATGAATTTGTTCGAAAAATTCAACCTTAATATGCCAAAAGTTATTAAGATTGCCGGGCTTTCGCTCTTGGCGGTAATTGTGATCGTGATCCTTTTCCGGTTGGTCGGCTCTTCGATCGTGGCAATGATGCCGAATAATCTTAGGAACACAACCAGCATTATGCCTATTCAGTCCGGCACTAGCTATGATGCGGCCAAAGGCTACGGCGAATCGGCTTCTTACGCGGCTCCCGGCACGGCGAGTTTGTCGATCCGGAACGTTGTTTCAACTCCGGGCACGCCGATCTATCAAAATGGCGGCACGACCGGAAGCACTGCCGAGCAATTCGAAGTGACCGAATATAATGCGACGATTGAAACGCGTCAGCTTGATAGCACCTGCGCCAAAGTTGCCGACCTCAAACCGCTAGACTACGTCATTTTCGAGAATGCCAATAAATTTGATAATGGCTGTAATTATGTTTTTAAGGTCAAAAAGGATAAAGCCGAGGAAATTTTGGCGATCATCAAGCAGCTCAACCCCAAATATCTTTACCAGAATACCAATACCATCAAGCAGGTCGTCGATGATTATACCAGCGAGATCGATATTCTTAAGAATCAGCTGGCATCGATCGATGATACTCTTAAGAATGCCACCGCCGCTTACGATGATATTATGAAGCTGGCTAATCAGGTGAAGGATGTTGAAAGCCTGGCTAAGATAATCGACAGCAAGATCAACACGATCCAGCAGCTGACCCAGCAGCGGATCAACATCAGTAATCAGCTCGCCTCGCTTCAGCGCTCAAAAGCCGACCAGCTTGACCGCCTGGATTATGTGAATTTCCGCGTCAGCATCACTGAAAATAAATTCGTCGACGGAAAAGTCCTGAAGGATTCCTGGGTCGCGGCGATCCAGAAATTCGTCCGCGATGTCAATCAGATCGCCCAAGATATTTCGGTCGGCCTTGTCGCGCTCATCTTGATTATTCTGCAGTATGCGCTTTATATCATCATCCTGCTGCTCGTCGTAAAATTCGGCTGGAAATTAGTTAAGCGGATCTGGAAGGGGAAGAATTAAACGGTTTAAAAAAGATCGCCTGGGCTAGGCGGTCTTTTTTTAAAAAAAGTGGCTCACCCCCTATTTAAGTATAAAAAATGGTGACGATATTGATTAATCGTCACCCGATGATTACGGAAAAGTTTTGGTTTCGCCGCAGTCCGCGGCGAGACTGCGGCTGAACCAAAATAAAAAAGAGCCCGTTGCTTCCAGGCTCTTTTGAAAAAAACATCAGAACTTCTCGCCGTTAAAATCGAAATACAAAGATATTCCTTGCATGAAGTATTTCGTTCTTGCGCCGGCAATTGCTATTGGGGTATACCTCAGGCTATAACTGATTCCAATAACATAGACCTCAAGTGAAAATTTTCCGCTCAACCCCACGCTCCAGACATCAGAATGATCGACATAATATCTTTTCCAGTTTGCATAGCTCTCATCAAGCTGGAGATCATAATGTTTATCCCATTCATAATGAATGAAAGGAATGCCGATGCTTGCCTTCGCGAATATGGGAAGGTTGCTTTTGGGAGGTACGCGCATTTCTGCTCCGAAATACGGTTCTAACGCATAATCAGGATCCAGGGAAGCATGATAGCGGCGGTCCCAAGGATCTTGATACCAGCCCGTCGTCACATCTATTGTAAACTGAGAAAAATAAGATACCTTGATCCCCGGGAACAGCATCAGACCTTTGTTGACGCGCATCATATATTCCTCGCCCAGATTATACTCAAACGAAAGACGGCTTTGTATGGCATGAACATCGCCGTAATTCGGATCGTTAAATAAAGTCAATTCATCCATTAAATTTTTGTCGGGAATATCAGAAAAGACGCCGGTGGCTTCAACGTAGTGTGACAGGTAATTCTTTTCTTGCCGGTCTTTTTTGTAAGTAGCCGGACTGATAAATATCGCGCAGCCGATAAAATTGCAGCACAAAACGATCACGATGATTGATTGGCGATTCATAATTACCTCCTTCGCGGATAGAGAAACTTAAAAAGGTTGTTAAAAGAGCCAAGAAAACAATATAACGAAAAAGTTAAATAGTCAAGTTTTAACCAATTAACTTAATATCTATGGATGATAAAAAAGCGGCCGAAATTCTGATCGGCTTGTTGAAAAAGTATTCGCTAACTGGCGAAGAAAAGGAAGCGGTGGAGAATGCCATCGGCATTTTGAGCTGGACATCTTTGGCTCAAAGCCGGATCAAGGCGCGAAAAGAAAAGCTGGACAAAAGTGTTAAAGAATAAAATAACCAATCCTTGCGGGTTGGTTATTGGGAATCGCGATAAATTGATTCTTTAGAAGTTTTGAACTTTTTTCAATTCTCTTTTCAACTCATTCTCAAGGATTGCCTTTTCTCTTTTTAGCCTTGAGCTGTTCTTGCTGAGTAGCTTGAAGTTGCTATTTTCAAGATCTGTTTTTTTGAGAGAGGTGTATTCGATAATGACGTTCTCGCGCGGTCTAAGGGCGGATAAATTAAACCGGATTGAATCGTCCATTTTGAATCGACCAGTGACCTTCAAGATTACGTCATTTCCCAAACCAAGAAAATAATCACCTTTCTTTATCATCGTTCCTCCTGGCTGAAGTTAAAATGTTTATAGAAAAAAGCCTTATTTTCAAAAAAGGACCGTTCAAAAAATATTATCAGGAAATTTAAAAATAAGCAATCCAATCTGAAAAAGTTAAAATAAAAAAGCCGTGAACGAACGCATTCACGGCTTTTGTTGTCTGAAAGAATTTCAGATCAGCATCCCTCTTTCCCATCCTCCTTTGATTATCAAATTGCAGACATCATTGTCATGCTTGAGGACGAGTTCGGCGATCTTCCTGCCCGCGGCAGAAGTCGTTAAACAAAGTTCCTGGTCGGCAGTTATCTTGTTCTTGCTCGCGATATGCTTCAGGTCGCTCAAAGAACCAAAGATCAGTTTTTCCAACTCGGCTCGATCGGCGAACTCGGCATTAATCGTTCCGTTGATGAATTCTTCGGCTTGGCCGACAGTGAACTGTCCGCGGCGGTAGTTTATAGCGACTGAGAAATCACTCAGAACGATGCTCATATTGACTCCTTTTTTCGAAAGATTGTTGGTGATTTTAATGTAATTTTATTTTTAAAAATTAACTTTTGATAATACCAAATAATAGTGCAAATGTCAAGGCCATAAATGATTCTTAATAATTGCCGGCAAAGATAATGGACAAGAACCTTGAATAATCGCCACTATCGGCGATAACCACCCCCAGCCCCTCCTTGAAAAGGAGAGGAACACATACCCTTATAATATAGGGGGTTTGTTTTTCTTGACTTTTAAGATTTTGTGTGGTATAATTTTTTAAGATAAACAATTAATCTAATTTCTATGAGTAAATTTAATCAAGGAGGAGATTTTAGCGGCCGGGACAGAAGTTTTGACCGCAATGCGCCAAGACAGATGTATCAAGCTGTTTGCGCCGAATGCGGTCAGAAATGTGAAGTTCCGTTTAAGCCGTCCGGCGACCGGCCGGTGCTGTGCAGCGCTTGCTTTAAGCAATCGGGCCGCGGCGGAGATCGCGAAGATAATCGCCGGGAAGAAAGACGGGATGAACGCCCGAGAAATGAGAATCGAAAAATGTACGATACCACTTGCGCTAAATGCGGCAAACCTTGCCAGGTTCCTTTCCAACCGAAACCGGGACGCGATATTTTCTGCTCTGATTGTTTCAGCCGCGATGGCAAACATGAAGCCAAACCTTCTGCTTCTAATCAAGGCCCGAAAGGAGCCAGTTATGATCAGCAATTCGCCGCGCTCAATGCCAAGCTGGATAAGATTATTAATTATTTGAATCCGGCTGTCATTAAACCGGCCGCCGTTAAACCTCTGGAAATGATCGTCAAACCCACCTCCGCTAAAGCTATGGCGGACAAGCCGGAAGTGAAAAAGCCCGTCTCCGCTAAGGTTCCCGTGGCCAAGGCAGAAAAGAAAATTGCTTCTAAGAAAAAAGTTTCCAAGAAAAAATAACTCTCAATATTTTTCCGCAGCCTTAACCGGGCTGCGGTTTTGTTTTGCGTTGACGGCATTAATAAATTATGGTATGCTCGATTGAAAATTTATTATTGAAAGCACCTAAAATATTATAACCAAAAGAAAAGAGGAAAAAATGGACAAAAGGTCGGTCAGAAAGCCATTTGATCTTGGCGATGACGTTCGCTTATCGCCTTCGATGATGTTTGCGGACCTGCCGCAGGATCTGCCGAGCAATTTGGCGCAGCTTGCTTCCTCCGGTATTTTTGGAAACCGGCCGAGCGCTAATTTCAATGTTTTTACGAGCGCTCCTCGCCATCAGCCCTGCGGCGGATGCCTGTATTTTGATAACGATATTGCCCGCGCGGATTTTGAAGCTTTGATGAGGATTCTGAAAGTCGGGGAAAAGGACAGTCGTTTTTTTGCAGTCTTTGCCGTCGAGTCAGAACGGCCGGGGGTCGAGGGATGCTTAACTCAACTGCGAATCGTGACGCGCTTTGCGCTTCGGTTTCTGTTCAAAGTTATCAGCGACAAAGAATATGACAATTTTCGTGAACAGAAGTTATCCGTTGTTGAAGTTTTCTGGTCGTTCATGGAGTTTGAACGAAACCGCTGGGGAACAAGTTATGTTCAGGACGAGCAAAAGGGGCTCGCGGGTCTTTTTGGCGGAGACGGCGATTCTGCACGCGAGAAATTATCATTCGGTTTTATGGAGGAGAATAGCCGTAATGGCGTTTACCGCATTTGGTCGCGTGCTTGGCTCGTGACTCAATAAAAAATTTCAGCCGGATATTTTTCAGTCTGCCGCGGTTTCCCGAAAAGGAAATCGCGGTTTTTTATTATTTACCCCTTGATTTTTATAAGTGAATATGATAATTTTATCTGTTCAGTTCTTTTTATATAGACATAATCCATTCACCTTAACTTTAGGGGGTTGATGTGTTAGCTGAATATTTAGGTTTTGACCTTAGCACGACGGGTCTGACCGGCGGCGTTAAAGGGATCAACGGCGATGAAGGTTTCGCTTCGGTCGATATGCTCGGAGCAACGAAATGGCTGGAACAGCCGGCATTCGACCTTGACTATCTGCCCGAGATGATGGAAGGGGTTTTGAAACAGCTGATAGAAAAAGGCTGGGATTTTTCCTCACCGGGCGCGCTTTCTTTTTCCGTCCGCCAGCATGACATGGTTGTTTTGGACAAGTACGGCAAATCTGTAATTCCGGCTTTAAGCTGGCAGTGCAACGCGGCCGTAAAAATGACGGAATGGATCAACGCGCAAGAGGATCTTCGGCAGATCGTGGGAAAAGTCGAAGAACGTTTTATCCTGTCGAAGCTGGGGTGGGCTTTAGCCCAGATCTCGTGCCCTGGTCAGGTTAACAGAGTGATGACGACCGGCGATTATATCGCATATCGGCTAACCGGTATTGAGCGCTTAAGCGCGTCTGACGCCTTAAGCAACGGCTTGCTTAAGCAGGCGGATAAATGCCTGGCGGCCGAGGTAATCAAGGCGTGCGGTTTGGAACCCGAATGGTTTCCGCCCGTGATCGAAAGCGGCGCCGAGGTCGGGCGGGTGCGAATAGAAGAATCGGCCTGGAAAAAAATCTGTTCCATCTTGCAGGGCTGGAAAGTCATTTCCTGCCTGGGCGACAATCATGCCGGAGCTGTCGGCTGCGGATTGAATTCCGACAGCGCGATTGTTGTTTCCGCCGGAACCAGCGGGACAGTCGTCCGTATCAGCCATGATGAAGATAAGCGCTTAGGCGCGGCGGCTTGTTTCGAATATTACGATGAAAAGCTGCTGCTGATGATGATGCCGCGTTGCGCGGCCTGGTACAAAGATTTTGTCGAACACCATAGTATCGGCGGGACGTATGGGGCAATCGATACGGATATAGAAGATCGCATTGCTCTCGGCGCTGAGCTGGAATTGGTGCGGGTGGTGCAAGAAAAAAAAGGCGATGATCTGGTCGAGCGCTATCCGCGCGATTGGGTCCACTTTCCTTTAGCCAGTCATGCCGCGAGCGTGCAGGCTTCGATCGCTTTGGAATTGCTCCTCCTGGTCAAAAAAATGCTGGTCGAGGTCGTCGATCCTGAAGCCACTATCAATAAAGTGGTTTTGACCGGCGGTCTGTCACAATCATCTTTTTTTCGCGAAGTGATCGCTATCGGCCTGGAAATATTGCAGCCCGGTTTGAGGTTGTTCTTAAGCGACCACAAAGGTCCGCTCGCCTACAAAGCGGCGGCTCTGGGCGCCATGATCAACGCGATCATCGGCGATAGCGATGGAAACGCCCCGGATATTATCGGTGAGCTTTGCCCGACCTCTGAAGTGCAAAGACGCGGTTATATCCCCGAGGATATCGGTGTTTTTTTAAGCAAGTATTTAAGCTAAGGCCATTTTGGCCTTAATTCCGCCGCAGTTTTAATCATGAACTGCGGCGTTTTTTTGCTTAATTGCGCTGCTGGCGATATAATAGAGCCTTATGGAGATTAGCTGCAAAATCAAAAAGAGCCGGAGAGCCAAGAATATCTGCCTGCGAGTCTGCGCCGACGCGACTGCCGTGTTGACGATTCCTTGGTGGGTCTCGAAAGAGGCGGGGCTTAGATTCTTGGAATCCAAAAAAAAATGGTTAATCGATAAGATAAGAATTAAGAAAGAAGAATTAAGAATTAAGCCGCAACGAACCAAGGCTGATTATTTAAAAAATAAACGGCAAGCGGAGAGATTGGTTTGGGGAAGATTGGAACATTTTAATTCTTTTTATAATTTTGAATACAAACGCGTTTGCGTCCGCGACCAGAAAAGCCGCTGGGGAAGCTGCTCGGCCAAGAAGAATCTGAATTTCAGCTACAGGATCGTTTTTCTGCCGCAAGAGCTCGCTGATTACTTGATCGTCCACGAACTTTGCCACTTAGGCGAGATGAACCACTCGGCAAGATTTTGGAAGTTAGTCGAAAAAACAATCCCTAATTATAAAATATTACGAAAAAAATTATTAAAGAAAGGAAATCTTTACTAAAATTATAATCGATTCTTCCGCTGTAACACACCCTGCCTCGCTTACGCTCGGCACCCCTCTCGAGAGGGGACTTCGCAACGAAGAAATCAGCCGGTAAAAAGTCCCCTCTAGAGAGGGGTGGCAGTCCGCCGCCTTGTCCGCCTCGGGCGGAGGACTGACGGGGTGTGTGAAAATCGGCATTAAGATTTTGCAAAATATAATTCAGAAAATGAAATTTATGGAATTTAATGATGAACAGAAAAAAATAATTGAAAGTATCAATGGCGTATTTATAATTTCCGCGCCGGTGGGAACGGGGAAGACGACGATCTTGACCGAGCGGGTGGCGAAAGCGATTGAATCGGGGATTAAGCCGGAAGAAATTTTGTGTTTGACTTTTACCAATCGGGCAGCGGAAGAAATGTCCGAGCGCATCAAAGCGAAAATTAATAATAAAAAGATTTACGACGAGATAACGGTCAAGACTTTCCATGGCTGGTGCGCTTATTTCATCAAGGCCGAGGCCAAGGCGATCGGTTTGCCGCGGGACTTCGTGATTTTCGAGGAAGAAGAACAAAGAGAAGTGATGAAAACGATTTTGGAAAAACATCCGGAAGTAAGAATTGATGAAGAAAAAGCCAGCCGGGAAATTTCCAATCTGATTGAAAAAGTTTACGACGCCCGCCTGAATGGCCTGTTAAGGGAGATCGGCATTACGATCGATGAGTTAAAAACCGACAAGTCGATGGAGGCGATCGGCGCGGAATATCATCAGGCATTGGCCGAGCAGAACGCTTTGGATTTTAATGAATTGGTCTTGCTTGCTTTGCGGACTTTATATTTAGATAAGAAAGTTCAAAAGAAATGGGCAAGCAAATATCGTTTTATCCAACTGGACGAATTCCAGGACACGCATCTTTCCGAATATCTGGTCGTCAAAGAATTGGCCAAAGTTCATCAGAATGTTTCTTTTATTGGTGATTTGGATCAGACGATCTATACTTGGCGCGGCTCCCAGCCGGTATTTCTCACCAAGCTGATCAAAAAGCATTTCCCCGCCGTAGTTGAATTGAGCTTGTCCACCAATTATCGCTTTGATCCGAATATTCTGGCCGCGGTCAAATCTTTTCTGGGAAGTTTTATGAATCACTCGACCCAGGAATTAAAGACGCTCAAGGAAAATGATACGGAAGAAAAAGCGGTCAATGTTTTTTCCGCCCATAATTTCCGCGAAGAAATTTCCTGGGTGATTGAAAAAGTCAAAGATTTGCGCGAAAAAGAACCCGAGGCTAAGATCGTCGTCATTTCGCGCACCAATAATCTGATCACTAAGACCGCGGATATTTTTGCCGAAAAGGGCGTCGCCCATATTACGGTGGATAAATACGAATTTTTCCGCCGCCAGGAAGTGAAAGACGTTTACGCTTACTTGAAAATAATTTTTAACCGCTTTGATCTGGAAGCGGCTTACCGCCTGGTCAAGCGCCCGCCGCGCAATATCGGGTCAGCTACGCTCAAGGCGATCGTGGAAAAAGGGGATAAGATCGGCATGAAAGTTTCGGATTTTTTGAATTTCAAGAATTATAAATACCCCGAACCATTCTTTAATCTGATCAATAAATTTGATCAGGGACGGTTGATAGTTCTGGATACGGAAACGACCGGCACCGATGTTTTGTCCGACGATATTGTCCAGATCTTCGCCCAGGAGATTATTAACGGCAAAGTTGAGCGCCGCTTCAGCCGCTATTTAAAGAACGACGTTCCGGTCGGTTTTTCCGAAACGATCCACAGCTTGTCGGATAAATTCTTGAAAGAAAAAGGCGAAAATCCGACCAAGGTTTTGCAGGAGCTGAAGGAATTTATCGCAGGCGACGCAACGATCGGCCATAATGTTATTTTCGACTTGACCATGCTTATTGAGAACGGCAAGCGACGGGGAGTGACGTTTGATTTTAAAGAATATTATGACACGCTCGATCTGGCCAAGCGCGTCGTGGAGTCGCCCAATTATCGTTTGAGCACCTTGGCGGAATTATTGGGACTGGCCACGGCCACGCATGATGCTGAAGATGATGTGTCGGCGACCGTCGGTTTGCTGGGCGTGGTTGTGGAACGGCTGAAAAAAGGCGCGCCCGAGCGGGTTAAAACTTGGCAGGAATATTCGGTTAAATTTTTGAAATTATCGGGTGTGATCGACGCCTGGCAGAAAGTAGTGCAAGAAGTCAGGCCGCCCGAAGCTTTGGAAAAAGTCTGGGAAGAATCAGGGCTCAAAGAATTTTACGAGCACGACCCCGGGCGGTCTTCGTCCGCCGTAGCCTTGGCGGAGGCGGGCAAGCGCCTGAGATCGATCGAGGAATTGAAAAAAGTCTTTGCCGAAAAAGACAATCCGGATAAGCGGCCGGAAGTTTCTTTGCGCGAATTGATCCATTATGCCGCCCTGGTCAAGGATATAAATTTCCTCGGTTTGGAAAAAGGAAAAATTCCGATTGTCACCGCCCATCAGGTCAAGGGCCTGGAATTCGATTATGTTTTTATCATCGGCATGAACGAGTATATTTTTCCGATCGCCAAATCGGATTTGGAAGAGGAGAAGCGCCTTTTTTACGTGGCCATGACTCGCGCCAAGAAAAAGATTTTTATTTCTTACAGCCAATATAATGATAATGGCTATACCGCCACCAAAAGCCGGTTTATTGATTATATTGATGAGAAACACATCAATTTTTTTAGTTGATTAGTTAATTGGTTAATTAGTTGAGAAGCTGGCGAGTTCGCAAAAATTATTTTACTTCACGAACTTAAAATGATCCACGACTAAGTAACTAATCAACTAATTAACTAATGTGCTATAATAAATTTCGTAGTTTCTAATTTAAAATTAAATCAACCATGTCTACTAATATCCAGGAAGTCTTCGACCGCATCCAAAGAACCAGGAAAGAACAGAAGGAATTGAAAACGATGTACCGCGACGCGCTGAATAATTCCGGCGCCTATCAGCGCTCGCTGGAAGAATTGAAAAAGCTGAAAGAAGAAAAGCGGAAATACGAAGAGGGGATCAAGAAAGAATTTTCTTCCGAATTCGATAAATTGGAAATTTTGAAAAATGAATTGATGAACGATAGCCAATTGCTTTCCGATATGGTTGTTTCCCAGGTTGCCAAGGGCGTGAAGATTGAAATTAAGGATGAACATCAAGTTCAATATGAGCCAATTTTTAGTGTTAGATTTAAGAAAATAGGCTAAAATAAAGTAAATTATTCTAGAAGCCGCTCGAAATGGGCGGTTTTATGTTGACAAAATTCATAAAATATGATAAGGTACCCTGATTTTGTACATTCAAATATAACCCGAATCGGCTCAAAATTGAGCATGGAGGATTGCCATGAAAACATTTTTGTTGGCGTGCAATGTATTGTTGCCAATTTCTCTCGTCGGTGTCGTACTGCTTTTTATCTTCGGACCGGCGATTGAAAAAAAATTGACTCCCGAGAGAAGAGCAGTTCTGGCCCGAGGCGTCGAGAACGTGATGTCGAGCAGGGTTGAGGCAAGCGTGCCGAAGTACGACCCGATGAAAATGCCACCGAAGGACGACTTAATCAAAATGACGGGAGAGGAGCAGTCTTTTAAAAAAGATTCTCTTTTTAAAGTTTGTTTGCTCGCGGCTACGCCTTTACTCCAACCGCTAATTTTTCAGTCGCCCCCGCCCAAAGCCGCGGAAAAAGTTGCTGTTACCAAAAAAGCGGGAGTCAAAAAGGGCAAAGCGCGCGGAATTAAATTGTGTACTCCGAAGCGGAATTCAGAAATCGAGGCGCAAATTCAGGTGGCCATCGAAGCGGGAATTGCCAGATCGCCATATATCATTCAACACTATGGCAAAATAGTTGAGGACACCTGCCCCAAAAAGGGAATTGATCCTGATCTGGAATATGCCAAGATCGCCGTCGAGTCCCAAGGTTATAATGACTCTACCGTTGTCAGTGATTCCGGCGCTCTATTTTTGGAGCAGCTCATGCCTAAAACCGCCATGCACTTGTTATCATTGCGCGGCATTATTGTTACAGACATGGCTGTTCTCAGAAAGATGCTCCTTGATCCTCGCTTGAGTATTTCTTTAGGCACGGATCACTATTTGATCAGCATGCAGCTTTTTAATGATCCGGTTAAGGCTCTTATCGCTTATGAGGCCGGAGACGATCGCGTCTTGAGGCAAATAAGAAAATATGGCGGAGACGTGGAAGTCCCATATTATCGCAAGGTCTATGGGGTTTACGCCTGGATCAAACAACACCCTGAACTGAGACAAAATCGGGGAATGCCGTTTGATCCGGCCATGAGAGCGCCAAGCGATCCGGTCCAGATCGCCGTGATTGGCCAGTAAAGACAGGTCCTGTTTGCAAGATGCAAGCAGGACTTTTTAAATAATTAATTACCTCTTATTCATAAAGAATTGTGAATAGGAGTTTTTTATCGCCGATATTGAAAAAAAGTCAAAAATCCTTTATCATAGTAATGATTATAATAATAAATTCCGTTACGGGTTATGCGTTACGAGTTATGAGATTATGACCGCTCAAGAACTTCGATCAAAGTATTTTCAATTTTTTCAAAGCAAAGGGCATAAGCTGATTCCCTCGGCTTCTTTGATCCCGGAAAATGATCCGACGGTTCTGTTCACCACCGCCGGCATGCAGCCATTGGTCCCGTATTTTTTGGGCGAGTCGCATCCGGAAGGCAAGCGCTTGGTTAATTCGCAAAAATGCGTCCGCACCGACGACATCGATGAAGTGGGCGATGCCACTCACCACACTTTTTTTGAAATGCTCGGCAATTGGTCGTTAGGAGACTATTTTAAAAAAGAAGCGATTGAGTGGAGTTGGGAATTCTTAACCGATCCTCGCTGGCTGGGGCTTGATAAAAATCGCTTGGCTTGCTCGGTTTTTGCCGGCGATGCTGACGCTCCGTTTGATGAAGAAGCTTTTGCTGTTTGGCAAAAACTCGGAATGGACGAAAAAAAGATCGCCAAATTACCCAAGAAAAATAATTGGTGGGGGCCGGCCGGAGTCACTGGGCCGTGCGGACCGTGTTCGGAAATGTTCTATTGGGTGGGCGATCCGGACAAAGTGCCCGCCAGTTTTAACGACGACAACGCGCTTTGGGTGGAAATTTGGAACGACGTTTTCATGCAGTATAATAAGCAGGCGGATGGGTCGTTCGAGCCGCTGGCGCAAAACAACGTCGATACCGGCATGGGACTGGAAAGGACTTTAGCGATTTTGAATGGATTTGACGATAATTATTTGAGCGATGTCTGGGCCGGCTTGATCAGAAAGGTTGGAGAGCTTTCCGGAAAAAAATACGGTGAGAGCCCGGAAGTAACGCGCTCAATGCGCATCATTGTTGATCATCTTAAGGCCGCCACCTTTATTATCGGCGATGAGAAGGGCGTGACCCCGTCCAATACCGGCGCGGGTTATATTGTCCGCCGCTTGTTGCGCCGGGCGATCCGTTATGGCCGGCAATTGAAAATTTCCGCGGATAATTGGGCTGCGGCGCTAGCCGAAGTGGTGATTGCCGATTATCAGGAAGCTTATCCCGAGCTTAACAAAAATAAAGAATATATTTTAAAAGAAATTCAAGCCGAACAGGAAAAATTCAGCAAGACTTTAGAAAATGGAATTGAGGAAATAAATAAATTATTTGATAAATATGGCGGGGACATAAAAGAATTTAAGCTTGACGCAAAAACTTTATTTGATTTATATCAAACATCCGGGTTTCCGATTGAGTTGAGTTTTGAAGAGATAAATAAAAAAAGGGTTGGTAATGGCGGAATAATGATTCCTAAGGATGTAGAAAATGTGTTTTTAAATTTGTTCAATGAAGAATTAAAAAAACATCAGGAGCTTTCGCGCACCGCCTCCGCCGGAATGTTCAAAGGCGGTCTGGCCGATGCCTCGGAAGAAACAAAAAAGTTGCATACGGCCGCGCATCTTTTACTGGCAGCTTTGCGGAAAGTTTTGGGCGACCATATCTATCAGAAGGGGAGCAATATCACCCCCGAGCGTTTGCGCTTTGATTTTTCCCATCCGGCGAAGATGACCCCGGAGCAAGTTGCCGAAGTTGAGCGCTTGGTCAATGAAGCGATCCAAAAAGATCTGCCGATTGTCTGCGAAGAAAAACCGCTGGCCGAAGCCAAAGCCGAAGGAGCGATGGGCGTTTTCGAATCAAAATACGGCGAGAAGGTCAAGGTCTATAAAATGGGCGAAGTCTCGCAAGAAATTTGCGGCGGCCCGCATGCCTCGCGTACGGGTGAACTCGGCCAGTTTAAGATTATTAAAGAAGAGAGTTCTTCTTCCGGAGTGAGAAGGATTAAGGCGGTCTTGGAATAGAATTACAAATTAATAATTACAAATTACAAATAGATAGAGCGAGAATTTATCTTAAATATTAGCTAAAATAATTTGTAATTTGTCATTTGTAATCTGTAATTGCGGCTTCTCTTGACATTTTTTGCTTTTGCCTATACAATTTCCTTATAAATCAGTAACAAGATTTACCAATTATTTTGTTTGGTAATTTTTTTTGTTAATGCAAGAAGAAAAAAATCAAATTATTAATTCCAAAGATTTTCTGGAAATGGAAGGGGAGGTAACGGAATTAATGCCCGCGGGAACTTTCCGCGTTGTTTTTCCGAACGGCCATGAAATTTTGGCCCATCTTTCCGGAAAAATGCGGATGAACAAGATCAGGCTTTCCGTCGGCGACCGGGTCAAGGTGCAAATCTCGCCTTATGACCTGACCAAGGGCCGCATCACCTTCCGGTTGTAATTTTTAAGAAATGCCCTAGAATTTTTTGCGGAAATAATTTTACCGAATTAACTCGTTTTATCCGCAATTTTTAATTTTTCATTTTTAATTTTTAATTGATATGAAGGTCAGAGCAAGCGTAAAAGTAATCTGTAAGGATTGTAAAGTTGTCCGCCGCAAAGGCAAGGTTTGTGTTATCTGCAAGAATCCCAAACACAAACAAAGACAAGGATAGTTTTTTGGTTGATTAGTTGATTGGTTAATTGGTTGAGAAGCCAATTAACCAAGACAAATAAAATATCAATTGATCAGCCAATTATTTTTTCAAACTAATTAACTAATTCACTAATCAACCAACATGGCTCAAGCTAGAATCGCCGGCGTCAATATCCCCACGGAAAAAAAGGTGAAAATTTCTTTGACCTATATTTTTGGCATTGGTTTTTCCCGCGCTCTTGACGCGCTGGCGGAAGCGAAAGTCGATCCGGAAAAAAGAGTAAAGGATTTGACCGAAGCGGAAGTGAATAAGATCAGAGATATTGTGGAAAAGAAATATATCATCGAAGGAGATTTGAAAAGAGAAATCATCGGCAATATCAAGCGGATGAAGGAGATCGGCTGCTATCGCGGCGTGCGCCATATCAAGGGGTTGCCGGTTCGCGGCCAAACCACCAAGAGAAACAGCCGCACGGTTCGCGGCAATGTCCGCAAGACCATGGGCTCGGGACGCAAGCCGGCGGCGCAGAAGACTTAAGGTTTATACGAATTACGAATCCGGACGAATATACGAATTCGTATATTCGTAAATATTCGTAATTCGTAGAGAATCACCTCATTTATTAAACAAGAATCCAAAAATAAAATTTTCTAAATATGCCCGAAGAGAAAAAAGATATAAAGTCTGCTGAAGAAATCAAAAACGAAGAATCCAAAATCGCCGAGAAAATCGAGACGCCGGTTTTGGTTTCCGAAAAAGATTTTGCCGATGATGATTTGGAAGATGCGGCGGAAGTCTCACCCAAGAAAGACGGCGATGTTACCGAAGAATTGCCCGAGGAAATCAAGAAAAAATTGGAAGCCAGAAAAGAAGAAAAGAGCGCCAAGAAACCGATGAAAAAAAAGAAAAAGAGAGCCAGAGTGAGAGTCGAAGTCGGCAAGATTTATATCAAAGCCAGTTATAATAATACCATCGTTACCGCCACCGATCTGAACGGCAATGTCATTGCCTGGGCTTCGGCCGGCATGGCTGGCTTTAAAGGTCCGAAGAAAGCGACTTCTTACGCCGCGCAAATCATCGCCAAGATCGTTTTAATGAAAGCTAAGGATGAATATGGTTTAAGAGAGGCGAGCGTTTTTGTCAAAGGCATCGGCACCGGCCGCGAAGCCGCGATCAGAGCCGTCAATGCCAATGGTGTCAATGTCACTTCGATCAAAGATATCACTCCGATCCCGCATAACGGCTGCCGCCCCAAAAAGCCGAGAAGAGTGTAATTTCGATTAAATTATTATTAAGAGTTGAAATAATCCGAACCTACGAATGCATCCGAATGACCCGAATAGTTTTGGTGCTATCAATAATTCGTAGATTTGGATGAATTCGTAGATTAGGATTATAATCTTATGAAAAACACCGATCCAAAATGCAAGCAATGCCGGCGCATCGGAGAAAAATTATTCTTCAAGGGCGAGCGTTGTTTTTCGCCCAAGTGCGCGATAATCAAAAGAAATTATATTCCCGGTTTTCACGGCCCCAAAGCCAAGGGCGCGCCCCGGCGCTCTGACTACGGCTTGCAGTTGATTGAAAAACAAAAGGCCAAGAAGCAATATCTTTTGAACGAAAAACAATTCCGCATCTTGTTCGATCACGCGGCCAAGAAAAGAGGCAATACCGAAGAGCTTTTGCTCCGGCTTTTGGAATTGCGTTTGGATAACGTCGTTTATCGGGCCGCTCTGGGCGCTTCGCGCAACGAAGCCAGACAGCTGGTCAATCACGGCCATTTCACGGTCAATGGCAAACCGGTCAATATTCCCTCCTATAAAGTCAAACAAGGCGATGTGATAAAATTGAAGGAAAGAAGCAAACGCAGTAAGAAGTTCGCCAATCTTACCGCCAAGATCAAGAAAGCGGAAATCCCCGGCTGGCTCAACGTTAGCGCTGAAGATTTTAGCGTTAAAGTTTTGCATGAACCGGCCGCCAAGGATCTTCGCGTCAACTTCAGCCCGCAAATCATCGTTGAGTTCTATTCGAGATAATGCGCATGATGCGAATCTACGAATTGTTCGCGAATACTATGAATAGATTTAACGAATAACACACCCCGTCCGCGCGGCGCGGCCACCCCTCTCAAGAGGGGAATCAAAACGGTTCGCGGTATTCGCATTATATAACAAAGCTAAAAAATAAAATAAAATAAAATTCTATGGAATCAATCGCCAAGCCAAACAAAATAGAATTCATCAAGGGCGAAAAGCTCAATGAAGCTATTGTGACTGTGGAGCCTTTTTATCCCGGTTATGGCATGACCATCGGCAATTCGCTGCGCCGCGTTTTGCTTTCTTCTTTGGTGGGAACCGCGGTGGTGGGCGTAAAGATCAACGGCGCCAGCCATGAATTCACCACTTTGCCGTACGTCAAGGAAGATATCCTGGAGATCATTATGAATTTGAAGCAATTAAAGCTGGCGATGTTTGATGAGGATGAAATAAAATTGGAGCTGGACGTGCATGGTAAAAAGGTTGTGAAAGCCAGCGATATCAAGAAGGACAGCCGCGCGGAAATAGTCAATCCGGACCTGGTCATCGCTAATATCACCGATATGGCCGGATCAATGTCGATGGAAATTACCGTAGGCAAAGGACGCGGGTATCGCCCGGTGGAAGCGATCGAGAAGAAAAATACCGAAGTCGGTTATATTGAAACTGATGCTTTCTTTTCTCCGGTTTTAGCGGTCGGCTTGAAAGTGGAAAATGTCCGCGTCGGTAAAATGACCAATTGGGATAAATTAATTATCAATATTACCACTGACGGCACAATTTCTCCGGAAAAATCTTTTACCGATTCAGTGAGGATTCTGCAAGAACAGATCAGCGCCTTGGTCGGCGAAGAAGGGCCGGCGATTGTTGAAGAAATCAAGGCAGAAGAGGAGATTGCTAAGGACGAACCGGAAGCTGAGGGCGAGAAAAAACCGAAAAAAGAAAAGAAACCCAAAAAAGAAAAAAAGAAGTAGCAATTGTTTAAAATTTAAAGTTCGGGATGTAATACTAATCCACGAATACATACTAATCTAACGAATATTTTTTAGCAGGCATTCGTCAGATTAGTATGTATTTGTATTAAATTAGTATTACAATACAATACAATATAATTTAGTTTTATGCGTCATAGAAATAAGAATAAAATTTTAGATAGAAAAAAAGGTCCGCGTCTGGCTTTGTTAAAAGGTCTGACCTCGAGCGTTTTGATTTACGAAAAAGTCAAGACTACCGAAGCCAAGGCGAAAGTTGTCAGATCCCAAGTGGAAAAAATGATCACTTTAGCCAAGAAGAATGATCTGCCGGCGACCAAAAAATTGATCGCCTTATTGCCGCAAAAAATGGCGGTCTTGAAAGTGATCGAGGTTTTGCGCGAAAGATATAAAGGCAGGACCGGCGGCTATACCAGGATAATAAAATTGGACGCGAGACCCGGAGATGGGGCTAAGATGGTTCAGTTGGAGTTAGTCTAAAATATAAATTTGGTTACATAATACGAATACAACGAATTATACGCGAATACTACGAACCGCAAACAGAAACGAATAATTCGTTAAATCATTCGCGGTATTCGCGAAAAATTAGTAGTATTCGCATCATATTATTTATATGGAAAGAAAGTTATACATAATCGACGCGGAAGGAAAAGCGATTGGCAGACTGGCAACACAGATCGCTACTATTTTGCGCGGCAAGAATAAAGTTACTTATCGCCCGCATCTGGACGAAGGCGATTGCGTGCAAGTGGTCAATGCCGATAAAGTGAAGATCACCGGCAAAAAATTACAGCAGAAGAAGTATTATCGCGTTTCACAATATCCGGGCGGCCTTAAGGAAACTTCTTTGGAAGAATTAATGGCCAAGAAGCCGGGCGAGGCTTTGAAAAAGGCGGTTAAACAAATGCTGCCCAACACCAAGCTTCGTCCCGGTATGTTGAAACGTTTGATTATTAAATAATTGATATGAAGTCCCCTCCGCGGGAGGGGTGGCGCCGCCTCGGCGACGGGGTGGGTTACCAGAAAATTTATATGCCGACTAAAAAGACAACCAAAAAAACTGAAGTAGCCGCTCCTCAAGTTGCTCCCCATAAAGTGCCGCACCAGGCAAAGGAAGCAATAGTGGAAGTTAAAGAAGAAATTTCAGCGACCAAGGGAAAATATATCAAAGCCATCGGCCGCCGCAAGACCGCCTCGGCCCAGGTTCGTGTTTATCTTTCCGGCAAAGGCGAGATCGTAGTTAACGGCAAACCGGTAGAAAAATATTTTGATGCCGACCGCGCCGCCATCTCCGTTCAGCCGTTGAAGCTGACCGGCGTGGGCAAGGATGTGGATATTTCCGTTCTCTGCAAAGGCGGCGGAGTCAACTCCCAAGCTGAAGCGATGCGCCATGGTCTGGCCCGCGTTCTGATCCTTTTGGATCCGGAATTGAACTTGGCGATCCGCGCCAAAGGCTGGATGACTCGCGACTCCCGCAAGGTGGAAAGAAAGAAACCTGGTTTGAAAAAAGCCCGCCGCGCTCCGCAATGGAGCAAGCGCTAGTTTTTATTCCCCTCTCGAGAGGGGTGGACTCGCGCCGCGCGAGGACGGGGTGTGTTACGGTGGGTGCCCGATAAAAATTTTAATTTACGTCTATCAAGTTCACATATTCAAAAAACGCCATTCTCTCACGAACGGCGTTTTTTGTTTGATGTTTATGTTCGTTATTGACAAAATATATAAACTATGATATATCTGTCTATATGTTCTTTAAAATTAGATATTGTATATTAAACCTTAAAAAGAAGGGGAATCTGTATGAGAAAAATGATTTTTATATCAATTTTGACAATCATTTTTAACATTCAGGCGCAAAGTGTGAAAGAGGTTGATTTGTTTATGATCGGTGGCCTTACGGAAATGACAAGACTCCCTTCCCAGTTTTTTACGGCCGTTAAGGAGAATGCTCAAAAAAGTTATCTGGGGCAGGTGAAATCGATATTGGTGGGTAATTTATCCTTGTCAATTTACACGGTATGGTTTATGACATCAGAAAGAAAGTTCTATGAAATGTATTTTGACATGAACTCGAAAAAGGCGGAAATGCAGCTCGATAGTCTTGGTCGGCCTCGGGCAATGACTAGAGATAATCTTGATAAATTTTCGTTCTCCGATGAACGAGAAATCAAATATTTTGTCAGAGATCCCGACCATCGTATACCCAACGATATTCCTAATAGCCAAAACGTACTTTATGATCTTTCGCCATAAAAATTGTTTTTGGGCTAAAGGTTACCTATTGAGTAAGATAGTAGGGAGGTAAAGCAGTTTACCTCCTTTTATTTTTCTCCAATTTTTGCTAAGGTTATAGAATAAAGTGATTATTATTAATGAAGTTGGCATACACGCCATGTTATGTGTTGCGTGTTATGAGTTATGTGTTTATGATCGGTGTCTTTGATTCCGGGGTCGGCGGGTTGACTGTTTTGAAATCTTTGCTCAAGCATTTGCCTGATTATGACTATGTCTATTTAGGCGATAATGCCCGCACGCCCTACGGAAATAAAACCAAAGCCGAAGTTTATGAATATACCCGCCAGGCGGTTGATTTTTTATTTTCTCATGGCTGCGACATAATTATTGTCGCTTGCAATACGGCTTCAGCATTAGCGTTAAGGAAAATCCAGCAGGAATATCTGCCGCATAAATATCCGGGCAAAAAAGTTTTGGGCGTAGTCAGGCCGATGGCCGAAGCGATCGCCGCTAACAAAAAGTTCAAAAGAGTCGGTGTGATCGGCACCAAAGCGACGATCAAATCCAAAATTTACCCCGTCGAAATAAAGGCGCTTAATCCTGGATTGAAAATTTTCTGTCAGAGCGCGCCGCTCTTAGTGCCTTTGATCGAGTCTGGCTGGAATGATCCAAAAGAAGTTAAGGAAACCTTGGAAAAATATCTCGCCCCGTTAAAAAAATCAAAAATTGATTTATTGGTCTTGGGCTGCACTCATTATCCTTTCTTGGAAAAACAGATTTGCCAGCTGATGGGAAAACACTGTAAGATTTATAATTCAGGAGAGATCGTGGCCAAAAGCCTGAAAGAATACTTAACTAAGCACAAGGAATTGGCGATTGGCCGCCGGACTAAGCCGAAATTAATTTTTTATACCACCGGCGGAGTCCAGACATTTAAAATTCTTGGTGATAGATTTCTGGGCAAGAAAATTGAGCATATTTCGCGAATAGCATTAAAGTAAATTTTTACAATTTTTAAATTTTTAAAATAATTTTTAAGGCTTAATTTTTAAAAATTATAAAATTCAAAAATTAAAAATTTTAGAACCAAGCTGATTAAATAAAATATGGAGAACCTACTCGACAGAATTAAAAAATTACAGAAGCGGTTAGATGATGTCTGGCAGGTTTTGCAATTGGAAAAAGCTAAAGCGGAATTGATCGATAAGCGGGCGATCATGGAAGAGCCCGGGTTGTGGAATGACCAGGAACGGGCGGTAAAGATCAGCAAAGAGGCCGAAGATTTGGATAAGGAAGTTAAACGCTGGGATAAAGTCAAAAAAGAGATCGATGATTTTTTTGAATTGATCGGCGAAGCGATCAAAGAAAAAGATAATTCGCTCGAGAAAGATGTTGATAAAAATCTGGCTGATCTGGAAAAGAGATTCGAGGAGATGGAATTCTACGCTCTGTTTTCCGGCAAGTATGACCGCGATAATGCGATTTTGTCGATCCATGCCGGCACGGGAGGAGTGGACGCGCAGGATTGGGCGCAGATTTTGGAACGGATGTATTTGCGTTTTGCCGAGAAAATGGATTATCGCGCCGAAGTAATTGATCGCACGGTCGGCGCCGAAGCGGGGATTAAAAGCGTGACTATAAAAATTGACGGGCTTTGGGCTTTTGGCCATTTAAGATCCGAGGCCGGCGTGCATCGCCTGGTGCGCATTTCGCCGTTTGACGCGGAAAATATGCGCCACACTTCTTTCGCCTTGGTTGATGTGGTTCCGGAATTTCCCGAAGCCGATGAAATAGAAATCAAGGACGATGAAATAAAATTTGAGACTTATCGCTCTTCGGGCGCGGGCGGGCAGAATGTCAATAAAGTTTCGACCGCCGTCCGGCTGATCCATCTTCCGACCGGCATCACGGTGCAATGCCAGACCCAGCGTTCGCAATATCAGAATCGCGAGCTGGCAATGAAGCTTTTAAAAACAAAATTATTGCAGCGGCAGCTGGAAGAACAGGCCAAGGAGAAAAAAGAAGTCCGCGGCGAAGTGCAGAAGGCGGAGTGGGGGAAGCAGATCCGCTCTTATGTGATGCAGCCGTATCAGATGGTTAAGGATCATCGCACCGAATATGAAACTTCGGACATCAACAGCGTTCTGGACGGCGAGATCGACGGATTTATTGAAGCCTATTTAAAAAGTAAGAAGTAAGAAATTAGAAGTAAGAAATTTTTTTGTCATCCTGAGGAGTCCGACTTGTCGGACGAGGAAGGATCTAAACAACAGGAAGTTTAAAAGAGCCGATTACTTTTCTATGGTTCGAAGTTTTTTGCAAATTCCTACAGCATAGATCCTTCGCGCGGCGCTCAGGATGACAAAATAAAAAAGCAGCAATCAGATGATCTTGATTGCTGCATTTTGCAGGTTGCTTGCTTCTACCTATTTATCACTTGAAGATTTTTAGCTTCAAACCGAATCGGTTCCATCGGCCCGATATAATTTACCGGCATCGCAGGTTCTCTTATTTCGATTATTTTGGGCTCCGTACTTGCCCGGAAAATGCTGATACCGATAAAGCCCCTAATAAAGGCGAAAGAAAAACTGGTACATTCTTCGGCGTCGGCATAGGCTTTGAAATGAGAAATATTCACCTGACTGTTGTATCGGTAGACAAGAAAAACGATCCATTCGTCGACCAGGGTTTGTTGGTCTTTGGTTAAGAAAAAATGAATCATCGCGCCTTTCTTGGCCTGGTGGAGACGGATGGCGTTGGGGAGTAAATGACTTAAGAGGACGATTATCGTGACGAGGGAAACGACTGACCACACAATAATTACAGTCATGGCAATTCTCCTTGGTGAATGGTTAAAAGGACTATCTTGATTTAATGAATATTAATATATTAGCATAAATAATACATTTTGTCAACGATGAAAAGGAGGGTGGCTATTTTTATCGCTTGCTGGTTTTTTGCCGGCGGCATCGTTCTTGCTTCGTTTTTGCCGAAAGACTGGCTGTTTTTCGGCCTTTATTATTTTAGCGCGGCGATAATATTTTCAACCATTGCCGTCGTGTGCTGGAAGAAGAAAAACACGCGCGCCATTTTGATTTGGGCGGCTTTTTTGTTTTTGGGAATCTGGCGATTCTCGATAAGTTTGCCGATCGATTCACCAAATAATATTTGGCATTACAACGGCCAAAAAAGAGAATTGATCGGCCTGGTTTCTTCTGAACCGGCGACGAAAGGGAAAAGTCAGAAGTTAGAAGTATTTCCCCTCCTTTTAAAGGAGGGGGTAGGGGTGGTTATTGATAGGCAAGCCGATTCGATTGCAACCACTTCCCAGAACCACCCCCAAACCCCTCCTTCGGAAGGAGGGGGGATCCTTGAAAAGGAGGGGCTGGGGGTGGTTCGGGGTGAGGTTGCAGGCAAGGTCTTGGTCATCGCCGCCGCTTATCCGCAATATGATTATGGCGACGTTCTAAAAATATCTTGTACGCTTAAGCGTCCGGATAAGTTGGACGATTTTGATTATGAAAAATATTTGGCCGGCAAGGGAATCTATTCGACTTGCAACTTTCCCAAAATAGAAATTTTGTCAGATAAAAATTTATCACCGCCGCTATTGGCAAAGAAAAAAAGCCTGACGCGTTTTAGCTGGCTTTGGGGCGGGATTTATCAAATCCGAAAAAAATTAAGCGGCACGATCGATAACGGCTTGGCCGAACCGGAAGCCGGACTGCTTAAAGCTTTTATCTTGAACGATCCGACCGTGCCTGATGATTTGAGCGATATTTTCCGCCAAAGCGGCTTATCGCATATCGTCGCCATTTCCGGCACGCATATCAGCTTGGTGATCGCCATTATTTTTTTCTGCTTGTTATTCCTGGGTTTGAATCGCCGGCACGCTTTTTGGTTTTGCGTGCCCATTATTTTATTGTACGTGGTGATGGTTGGAGCGCCTGCCTCGGCAACTCGGGCGGGGATTATGGGTTTTTTGGTTTTGTTGGCTATGTATCTGGGACGTTTGGCGCGATTAGATTATACTTTGGCGCTCGCCGGCGCGGGCATGCTTTTGTTTAATCCGATGCTCGTTATCGCGGACGCCGGATTCCAATTATCTTTTTTGGCCGTTCTAGGCATGATTTATCTTTACCCGATTTTTGATAAATGGTTATCAAGGTTTTACGAAATAAAAAACGTAACACACCCCGCCAAGCGAGGCGCTTGGCACCCCTCTCGAGAGGGGATTTTAAAAATAATTTGCCAGACGGCAGCACTGACGATCGCGGCGCAAGTTTTTACCGCGCCGATCTTGATTTTCGGCTTTCACCAAATTTCGCTGGTCGCGCCGATCGCCAATCTGTTCGCGCTTTGGGCCGCGCCATTTATCATGATCACCGCTTTCATCGCCATGGGCCTAACCTTAATATTTCCCGCCGGTGCAATATATTTTTTCCTGCCCGCGGATATTTTAGTAAAATACTTGATTGCCGTCGCGCAAATTTCGGCGAGCTTGCCATTTGCTTATTGGAAGTTTTAATCTTGACAAGGAACAATCCCTTTGTTAAATTGCTTTGTTTATCGATATTGAACAAAAAAAGGAGGTAAAATGCCTAGAGCCAGGAAGAGATTGTACGTTTTGCAAAATAACGCGATGACCAAGACGAAGCACATTATCGTGATATTGGCCTTTGCCGAAAGCAAGAAAAAGGTCACGGAATTGTCAAAAGTTCTGGTCGGAAAACTCGGCTTGACGGGGAAAATACCCCTGTCTCCGAGATATACTCTTTTTGAGAAACCGAGTAGCTTTGAAAGTCCGCACGGCAAGAGTCGAATAATTTCGTACACCTATTGTTTGTTAGGACGCTAGTGTCAATTATTTTTCGGAAGTCCGATTTCGTCGGGCTTCTTTTTTTGCTGATTTTTTACCTTTTTTGTCAATAGCCAAGTTTAAATGGAAAAGGTATAATTTATAGACACAGAGCATGGAACATAGAGCAAAGAGCATAAAATCCGAGAACTATTTTTTTTGTGTTCTTTGATCTTTGTTCTATGTTCTCCTACCAAACGATGGATTTTCGTTTCAAATTAAGAATAGTCTGGATAGCTGCGCTGGCCGTGGCGGTTTTTGCGCTGGCGTGGCTGGCTATAATTCCTTTTGGCAAGATTACTTACTTGACAAATTTCAAGGGTTTTAATGATTTCATCGGCAAGCTAACGCCCATGGAAAGAATTGTTGCCGAAAAAGACGGCACGCAAGATATTATCGGCGATCCGGCTTATTTTTCTTTGCGCACCCCGCGGCCATTTAATCAAGCTTTGCTTTCCGTAAAATTCCAAGTTGATCCGAATCTGCCGATCGTCGAGGCCGGAGTTTCCAAGGACGGGCGCACCTGGCAATATGATTTGCAGCCGCTCTATAATGCTAAATTGGAAGAGTTGATGGAAAACTGGTTTGTATTAGATGATTCTGTTTTACCAGCGCTAACCCACCCCGCCTCGCCGGGCTCGGCACCCCTCCCAAGAGGGGACTCCACTGTTCTCCTGCAAAGAAATAAACAATTTGATACGATTGAAGAATTTTTAAAAAATCCTCCCGCGACCGACAAGATCGCTTTGTATAATTATGATTGGAAAACCGATTATTTATTGCCCGATTATCAGCCGCGGCAAGCTACCTCGACCATGTGCCGGCCGCTGGTCGGGGCTTATCAGTTTTATACCTACATTAAAAATGAGAATTTGTCCGATGACTTTGTTTTCCAAGATTTGAATAAAAATTTGGATCCGGACCCGATCGATGTTTATGTTTATTATCGCGACAAATTGATTTCGAGCGAGCACCTCGACGACGATGGCATTGCTGTTGATAGCGGCGCGCAAAAACCGTGGCGGCATTTGAAGTTAGATTTGGCCAATTTGCCCGAGGGCGTTTATAAGATCACGGTGCGCGCTAATGGCGATATTGTGACGAGAACGATCACCACCGGACAAAGTAAAATGGCTTTTATCAATGCTTTAGCGATTGCCGACGCTCCCGAAGTTTCCTGCGGCCGAAATTTTTTCACGGACGGGCGCACGCTGGCGGTTCAGACTTCGCATCCGGATAAATTAGGCAAGATAACCATCAATAAAAATAACGGCAATTCATTTTCCGGCGTTGAGTTGAACATCGATCAAACTTATAAAATATTTACGGTTAACGATTTGCCGCCGGCTGGCAGTCAGATAATTCTTAATAATGACGGAATTTCGCTTTCCGGCGATGGGCTTTTTTCCCTGTCGGCCGAACAAATGATCGATCCGCGCGTTAAATCCGTTGATGCCAAATTCGATGCCGACCAGGAAGGCGTGGATTATGTTTTGGCGCGTTATACGCCGCCGGTCAAACAAGGCGATTGGCTGGTAGCGCAAGCTAACTTTGATCTAACCAACGCTTTCCGGATGTGGAATAAGTATTATTTTTTGATCTCCGCGCCCGGGTTATCCGCCAGCGATCAGCTTAACGATCAGGTGCGGATCAAGGAAATTAAGGTTGATTTGACCGGCACTTCGTTGTGGAAAAAAATATTTAAGAAATAATTTTTTTGTCATCCTGAGCGCCGCGCGAAGGATCTATTTTGTAGGAATTGAGAATTTTTTTCGATAAAAATTTTTTAAGGAGTAGTTAAATTTTGCTCGGGCAATAGATCCTTCCTCGCTCGCCGACCTCGTCCGCCTTGGGCGGAGGCGGCTCGCTCCTCAGGATGACAAAACATATGATTAATTGGTTAAAAAAGTCCGCCTTCGCCAAGGCTATGGCGGACAAGAAAGAAAATTTTGTCCCAATAATAATTTTTATTCTGGCGGCTTTGCCGTTTATTTTCAATTTCCGGGATTTTTTCGTTTCCGATGATTGGGATTTCCTGACGCAAGTGGCCAATCCGCATCAGCCGCTTTGGCAATATTTTCTCACCAATTATGTCGGCACGCACGCGGGCGGATCATATCGTCCGCTGGTGGTTTGGTTCTGGGCTTTTTGCCATCATCTTTGGCAATTAAATTATTTTTGGTATCACCTCGTCCAGATTTTTTTGCACGCGGCCAATGTCGTCTTGCTTTATTTAATTGTTTTAAATTTTGTCTGGCCCAATAAGAAGGAAGATCGATTTGCTTGGGCAGTCGTTGCGGCGGCCATTTTCGCGATCTTGCCTAATCATTCCGAGGCCGTGGCTTGGCTGGCGGCCATCGGCGATCCGCTTTGCAGTTTCTTCTTTCTCGCCAGTTTATTGCCGCTGCTTTTTTGTTTGAAATATCCGCGGGCCAAATATTGGCTTTACGCCGGTTCTCTGGTATTTTTTTCCGCTGCTTTGTTCACCAAGGAAATGGCCATTTCGCTGCCGTTTATCGTCTTGATTTTTGCCGGTTATTATCAAGCGAGCGAGCGAAATAACGCCGCGCCTCGCGGAGATTATTTTCGAGCGAGCGCTGATAAGATTATTTATTTCTGGAAAAATCGCGCCAGCGTCAAAATGATTAAAATATTATTTGTCGTTCCGTATTTTATAATATTGGCTGGGTATTTATGGCTGCGCTATCGCGCCATCGGCTTGTTTTTTGGTTATTACGGCGCCGAGCATCTGCATCTTGGCTTAATGAAAACAGCGGCGGTTTACGGCGATATCATCACCAGTTTTGTTTTGAGCGATAATTGGCGCACGATTTTTTCTCTTTGGTTGAATAATAATTTAGTGATTGTTTTGGCGGCTGGCATTTTACTTTTTGTCGGATTGCTCTATTTAACCTGGAAAAAAAAATGGCCGGTTTGGCCCTGGCTCGTTTTTTTATCGCTTCTGGCCAGTCTGGCGCCGGTGGCGAGCTTTGGCATCAATCTGACCAAAACGTATTTCAGCGAAGAAGGGGAGCGCTATGGCTATCTGCCGTCGCTTTTCTTTGCGATAATATTGGCGGCGGGGATTATCGCCTTATGGAAAAAAAATAATAATAAATTATATTCCAGAATTATCTTTTCCATAATTATTATTTTGATCGCCGGCGGGTTAGCCGGGCAATTGTTGGTGAAAAATTGGCGTTATCAACAAGCGGCGATAGTGGCGCAAAAATCTCTCTCGGGCGCGGTCGCCCTGATGAGGCAAGGCGATTACATCGGAGTTTTATTTTTCGGCCTGCCGGATAATTTTCACGGCGCGCCGATCTTCCGCAACGGCTGGCAGCAAGCGATCGCTTTTTATTTGCCCCAGCCGCCGATAATCCTCTCGCCGTTCAACCGTACTGCCGATGAAACCGGGCAAAAATTCGCCGTGGAAAAAATCGATCAGAATAATTTTAATTATTACAGCGTTAAGGCGGCCAAATCGATCCTGGCCAAGCCGAATTTCTCCTCGGCCGATTATTCCACGGTTTTGCGCGATTATATTTTCGAACCGGCCGGGATCAATGACCGTTATTTTGGCGACAGTCTGCTGATAACGCTGTCAAAAGATTTGGCGGCCAATCCGCAAGTCGCCCTGTTTTTTTGGGACGGTGAAAAATGGGTCGTTTTAATCGGCCAGCGATAAATTCCGCTTTTGCGCCCCAGCCCTTGATGGTATAATTAAAATTCGCCGAGCGGGCAGAAGATCTAAAATTATAAATTTATGAACACTGCAATTCAAGCGCTTTATGACAATTTAATGTCCGTGGTCAGCGTCAAATTCGTGCTGATCATGTTTGTGGCGTTGGCGATAACTTTTGTTCTGATGAAAGCCAAACCTTGGCTGTTTTTGTTGCTGACCGGCGCGGCCGCGGCCGTTTCTTACGCTTTGATCTCCCATAATTTTATTTTATCTTTCTGGGGTTTGGTGGGCGATGAAGCGACGATCGCCGCCATTTTTAATACTTTCGCTCACGTGAGTTTCTTTTCCGATTTTGCTTATCACAATTTGCCGCCATTTTATCCGCCGCTCTTTTTTTGGATTTTCGCGCTGGTGGGAAAAATAATGTCCTGGAACGGCGTGACGATCGCCAAATTCGCCTCGGTTGCTTCCTTTTTTCTGATTCCGCTTTTGGTTTATTGGCTTTTTAAATTTTTCAATAATCGTGATGAGAATAAAAGCGAGCTGCCCGAAGCGGCGCCGCTGCTTTTTTCCTTGTTCATTTTTATTTTGGTCGATGTCGATGTGATGATCGGCAAGCCTTACGAAGTGCTGGCCGCGGCCGCGGCGGTTCTCTGGACGATTTTTTTGGTGCGAAAAGCGCGCCAGGCTTGGAATTGGAAGATAATGGTTAGCTTTGGCGTGATCGGCGGCTTGATCTTCATGACTTATTATCTCTGGCTGATCTTTGCCGCCATCGCTATCGCGCTTTACGCGCTGTCCGTGGCCAAGAAAGAACAATTCGTTTTCTACGGCCGACTTTTGTCCGTGGCCGGAATATCTTTGCTCGTTGCCTCGCCTTATTTATTTCCGCTTGTTTTCGCTTATTTGAAAATTGGCACGGAGAATTGGCAGACGGCGATTTTCACGCCCAACGGATTGGTTTACAGCCTGCAGGCGCTGACCGAATTTTCCTGGCGCGGCGCGCTGATGCTCGCCGGTCTCGTTGCCGCGATTTATTATCGCCGCGACGAGCGCGTCAAGCCGGCGCTTTGCCTTTTTATCGCTTCTTATTTATGGTGGGCGATGGGATTGGCCACGGTTTATTTTTTCAACAGCCCTTTTCAAGAATTCCGCGGTTTCGGCCTGATCGACCGGCTTGCCCTCGGCTATTGCGCCGCTTTTGCCATTGCCCGATTATTCGGCAAGTGGAAAGAAAAGATCGGCCAGCGCGGGCAAGAAGTTATTTTAATAGTCGGCCTGCTTATTTTGTCGCTTTATTTGCCTTGCGGAACTTTCGTTGATGCCGACGGCGTCAGGAACAGGATGATCAAGTCGAAATCAATGTATCCGATCGAGGTCAAGCTTTTTGATTTTTTAAAAAAAGACCAAGCGCCGCCCGGACTGGTGCTTAATTCCGGCTTGGCGGAATTGCCGGCTTTCGTGCCGGTCAACACTTTTATCTATTTCGGCCAGCATAACAATCATCCGGCGGCCCATTTTTCCGACCGCCAAGCTTATCTGCGGGCAATGGCCGGCGCCAAAGATCCGGCCGAATTTTATCGGCTTGCCGCGACGCCTTACGGGGAAATAACCCGGCTGATTTTGGCCAGAGATAAAAAGGATTACGTGATCTATTTCAATCTGGACGAGCCGGTAGCCGGCATCAAACAGGATAATCTCAGGCTGAAAGGGGATTTGATCTCGGAAAAATATTTCACCAAAGTGTTTCAAGATGATTATTATGCGGTTTGGGATAAGAAATAAATATGAGAGCAAGAATTATCATTGAAGAATTATTTTATTTTCTTAGTTTTACTTTGGCGGTTTTTTTCGCGCTGGAATTATTCTGGCCCAGGATCGTTTTGGCTTATCTTAATTTTTCCTGGCTGCTTTTATTTTGGCTAATCGCTGGATTTTTTCTGTTAATTTATCCTCCTGATAAATAACTCCTCCTTTTTAAGGATTTTAAAAAATACCCCGAGGCTTGCCAGCGGGGTATTTAATATTTTTTTATTTTATATTCTCGGGCGTCGCCGTCCCAATACATCAGGACTTCGCCGGGCTGAAGCTGGATTTTTTCATCAGCCGGGGGAAAAATTATTCCATCATCTTTCATCCGGCCGATGGTGATCGCCGCGCCATAGAGATGGGCGTTATTACCGGTAAAGGGGTAATCCCAGCGGATGAATAATTTTATTGGCGCCAATTTTTCGACCTCCTTCATTGCCGCTACCAGCGACCGGCCGGTTTGATAAACATAGGGATAATCGCGGTTGACGACTTGGAATAAATAAACGGTTTGCCAGCCGGTAAGAATGATTATTATCGCGGCCATCGCGCTGCCGCGGAGCCGAGACTTTTTTTGACTGACATGATAATGGAGAATTGCCGCCAAGATAATGATCATCCCGAAACGGGGGAGATAGGTGTAGCGGGAAGCCAGCGGATCCCACCAATTTACGGTGGCGAGCATTATCGTCGGGGCAATAGTAATGACGATCCAAATAAATCCAAATCTGACGAGCGACAATTTTCGATAAGTGAAAGCTATTGCCACTAAAAATCCGGAACAGGCGAGGATCAGCCATCCGACTGCCAAATGATGCAAGAGAGGAGTGATTTCTCCCAGGGGGATAAAAAGATCAGCGATGACGATCGGCAGACGGGCGAAGGTATGCCAGGAAAAAGCCAGAGCGCCGCTTGATACCGTAAAACTTTGTTTTTGCCAAAGGTATTGCTGCCAACCGTAAAGTAAAAATAAAATAATTAGCGTTGTCCAATATATAAGATGCGCTTTTGAAAATATTTTATTTTTATAGTTTTTCCAAAAAATAAATAAAATCGCGATAAGCAAAACCGGAAAGATCGCCGCGATCTCTTTGCTGCCGATCGCCAAGAGCGCGGCCAGAAAAGAAAAAAGCAAGTAGATTTTTTTGCCGCCGTTCAAATAGGCAAGATAGCAGGCGATGCCGAGAAAAATAAATAAAGTGGCGATCGAATGCATATTGGCGCCGACCCAGACCAAGGGTTCAAAAGCGGCGCCCGCCCAAACGAATAGCAGCCCGGTTACCGCGGCCACGAGCCGCGAGCGGGATAATTGCCAGGCGATCAGGGCGGCTAAGAGCGAATTGGCGAGATGAACTAAAATGCCAAAAGCAAAATAAGCCGGAGCGGCAAAACCGAAAATTTGATACATCACCGTGTAAAACAAGTTCAAGACCGGCGAATAAAAACTGGACATTCGGAAAGTCAGGACGTTATAAAGATTTAAATTTATTTTGGCGCCGTGCCAAAGCCAGGTAAAATCATCCGAGAAAAAATAAGCTTTCCAAAGCGTCCAGCCGAATAAAGCGGCGGCAATGATGGCGTAAAGCAAAGCCAAGCCCAGCCAAAATTTAACGCCCGGACGGGTTTCGCCGCCATTTTCAAGAGAAAGATTGGTTGTCGAAGGGTTGATTGGCATGATTTGATTATACAATTTCGACTAATTTAAAGCAAAAACCATCAGCTGCCCGGATAAAAAAAAGGGTTGCCCCAGTTCGAGAAAATTGGTATAATTTTAGCAGGATTAGGAGGAAGTTGAGCGTCCGAATAATTAAGAAATAATTGAAATTTTATGATGGGGAATGAAAAATCGATTTATCCAGGCCCAGATAATGAAAATCCTTCTGCCAACGCCGGATCGTCGGAAAAATTAAAAGATACACCCAAAGAAATTTGTTATAATCTGAGCCGGATGATGGCTGATATTGCCGTCAAAGGCAATAAAGAATTTGGAGGTAACGCGATTTTAAATAATGACGCCAGCGTAAACATGGTCCAATGGGAAACGGGCAACGGCGGCCCGCATTCTCGGGCAGATAGAAAAAGAGATCGGAAAGTGGTAAATGAGCATCTGCTCCTTTATAGCGGACTTTCGAAAATGGAAGAAGGGCCGAAAAGAGACGCGGCGGTCGCCGCCTGGCTGGAGAAAAGGGGATTGAGCATGACAGTTTTGATGGAGCGGTCAATCGCGGCAGCCTGCAATAAGATTGTCGGTGGTAAATTCATCATCGTTCTGCCGGCGATCTATGATGACATCGTCAACGGCGTTGATAATATGATGGTTAACAAGGAAACCGGCGACGTGATTTGCGCTTTTGATGAGATTCGCGAGTACGAAGGTCTTCATCGGGGCGAAGCCGGTCATGAAGAAGGTACTTTAAGAAAAGTTCATTCGGATGAATTTGCGGAATTAACCAGAAGGGAGAAGAAAGAAGAAAAGATTATCCGCAAAGCCGAGCGCGGCGGAGCGAAAATCAGGTATGGTTTTGGCAAAGAGGGCGGCAAATTAGTCAAAAAGGAAATAACCGGCGTGCCGCTGTTTTACGTTTCTTTGGCCGAGAGCGAAACCAAGCGGCTTTTAAATGGAATGGACTATGTTTCTGATCAGCCGAGCGCCGTTGAGCTGGAAGTTTTTGATAAGCTGATTCTATCTTTTGAAAAGCAGGCGGCAGATATCGGGAAAGCTAGTATTAATTCAGACGTGCGGCGCAATCTGGCGAATTTTGAAAAATCATTGGCGGTGATGAAAGAATTGCGGAAGAGGTTTTAATAAATATACCCCTCCAAAATTTTCAAAAGTAAAAAACAATGAAAATAACAAAAAAATCACACGAAACATTTGTACGTGAAGATGCACACGATGGAAGTGGTGGCAGAAAGTTGCTATTGGCTGACAATGAAATGAAAAATGTACAAGGAATGACATGTGGATTTTTGCCAGCTGGTGCGAAATTTGCCTGGCACACCCATGAAAAATTGAATGAAGTCATGTATGTGCTGAAGGGACAAGGTACAGTTCGTGATGAAGATGGTACTTATCCATATAATGTTGGAGATATTTTTATTTTTCCAGAGGGTATTTTCCATGAAATTGAAAACAAATCTATGGAAGAGAACGAATATATATTTGTAAGAGTTTATATATAAGCTAGTCGGGGGTGCCATAGTCCTGACTGCGCCCGCCTCGGAGGAATATCGGTAATTTTGAAAAATCATTGTTGGAAATAGCCGAATTAAGAAAAAAGTTTTAAAATATTCCCCTCCCTGGAGGGGTGCCGAGCCCGGCGAGGCGGGGTGGGCTATTCCCCTCCGCGGGAGGGGTGGACGCGCCGCGCGGACGGGGTGGGTTTCATTGGCGTTAATTCCCCTCCGCGGGAGGGGTGCCCGAAGGGCGGGGTGGGTTTCAATAAAAAATTAATCAAGGAGGGGAATGTTTAAAAGAAAAATATTACCATGCAACCCGAAGTTAATTGAGCTGGCCAAAAAATTAAGGAAGCAGGGGATTTTATCCGAAGTAATTTTGTGGAATCATTTGAAAGGCGGCAAACGGTTTGGCCATGATTTTCATCGCCAAAAACCAATTGATAATTATATTGTTGATTTTTTCTCGCCCGACTTAATGTTGGCGATTGAAATCGATGGAATATCGCACGGATATAAATTTGATCAAGACGAAGAAAGAGATAGGCGGCTGGGGACGTTAGATATTAAAGTTTTAAGATTTACCGATAGCAGTGTTAAAAATAATTTGGACGGAGTTTTAGATGAAATAGATTGCTGGATAAAAGAAAATTTTCAAACCCACCCTGCCACCGAGGCGGTGGCACCACTCCCAAGAGGGGAATAATGCCCACCCCGTCCGGCCAGGGGCCGTCCACCCCTCCAGGGAGGGGAATAAAAAAAGCGCCGGAACTCGAGGTGAGTTCGGCGGCGCCTGTAAGCGAGATTGGTGTTGTTATCCTTTGTTTGCCCTAGCTATCGTAGGAGGATTGAAAGGGTGGATAAACTCATTGTAGAACGTAAGTGTTGCGATCAATTCAAGGATTGCACACAATATGATTGCTACAAAAGGGAGTAGCGTCCATAATGCTGCTGTAATTGGAATGATCATGCTATTAGCAACAACAATCCCCAAAACAAATATCCATGGTCTCGATTTGAAATTTTTCATACACAACCTCTTTCTGTTTAATGTACTATTCTAATTGCTTGTATTAAATAATATCATATTTTACTAATTTTGTCAATAATATGACCAAAAAATCAGCAAAAAAGGCCAAAAAGACGAATGCGGGAGGGGAACTAACTGATGTTTTATTAGCTTCCAAGAAGCTTTATAAGCCGTCGGCAGAGCTTGTTAAAAATGCGGTAGTGAAGGATTGGGAAAAGGCACGAAGAGAAGCGGATAAGGATCCGCTCGGTTATTGGGAAGAAGCGGCGAAAGATCTGGTTTGGTTCAAACCCTGGACGCAAGTTTTAGATAAATCGCAGAAGCCATTTTTCAAATGGTTCATCGGCGGGCAAACCAACCTGGCTTATAACGCGATCGACCGCTGGCTGAATACGCCGAAGGAAGACAAGATTGCAATTATGTCCGAAGATGAAACCGGCCGTGCCCGCCAATTCACCTATAAAGAAGTTTCCCGTGAAGTGAATAAGATCGTTAATGGCTTAAAGGGTTTGGGAATAAAGAAAGGTGATCGCGTCGCGATCTATATGCCGAATATTCCCGAGATCGCCTTTGCGATGTTGGCTTGCGCCAAGCTCGGCGCGATGCACTCGGTAGTTTATGCCGGTTATTCCGCGACTGCCTTGAAGGACAGAATCAATGACGCGCAGGCGAAGGTTGTTTTCACCGCCGATGGTTCCTGGCGCCGCGGCAAAGCGATAAATTTGAAAGCCGTAGTTGATGAAGCAGTTAAGGAATGTCCGAGCGTGGAAAAAGTTATCGTCACCAAAAATAATAATCAGGAAGTGCCGTTTGATGGCGGAAAAAATATCTGGCTGCATGATCTGACCAAAGATCAATCAACCGAAGCAAAATGCGAAGCGATGGAAGCTGAAGACCCGGCTTTTGTTCTCTATACTTCGGGCACCACGAGCAAGCCGAAAGGTGTGGTGCATGTCCATGGCGGTTATCCGGTCGGAGTTTTGCGCACGATGAAATGGATTTGGGATATCAAGGACAATGAAATTTTTTGGTGCACGGCTGATCCGGGCTGGATCACCGGCCATTCTTATATTATCTATGGGCCGCTCTTGGCCGGCGTCACGACTTTGATGTATGAAGGCACGCCGGATTTTCCCGAACAGGATCACATCTGGAGCATGGTGGAAAAATATAAAGTGACGATCCTTTATACGGCGCCGACTTTGATCCGCGCGATGATGAGCTTAGGCGATGAATTGCCGGACAAGCATGAGATGCCGACCTTGCGTTTGCTTGGTTCGGTGGGCGAGCCGATCAACCCCAAAGCTTGGACTTGGTATTTCAAACATATCGGCAAATCCAAGCGGCCGGTATTGGATACTTGGTGGCAGACAGAAACCGGCTGCAATATGATTTCGCCGCTGCCGGTCACGCCGTTAAAGGCAGGCTCCGCGACCAAACCGTTCCCGGGAATCCAAGCCGACATTTTGGATATGAAAGGCAAAAAGGTTCCGGCCGGCAAAGGCGGCTACTTAGTAATCAAAACCCCTTGGCCGTCGATGATCCGTACGGTTTTCAATGCGCCGGAAAGATATCTCAAAACTTATTGGCATGATATCAAAGGCGTCTTCTTCACCGGCGATATCGGCTTTAAAGATAAGGACGGTTATTTCTTCATCCAGGGCCGCACTGATGATATGTTGAAGATCGCGGGACACAGGATTGGCACGGCGGAAGTCGAATCGGCTTTTGTTTCGCATCCGGCCGTGGCCGAGTGCGGCGTGATCGGCGTGCCCGATGAGATCAAGGGCGAAGTCATCAAGGCTTTCTGCATCTTAAAACAGGGTTTCACCGGCGACGATAAATTGAAAGAAGAATTGAAGTTGCACGTCCGCAAGACGATCGGTCCGGTCGCGGTTATGAAAGACGTCGCCTTTGTCGATTCCTTGCCGAAAACCCGCTCCGGCAAGATCATGCGCCGCATCCTCAAGGCTAAAGAACTCGGCTTGCCGTTAGGCGACACCAGCGCCCTAATCTAATTTTTCTGTTTTTAATTATGAAAAAAATAAAAAATTTTGTTTTTCTGTCTTGCGCCGTGATATTCACCGCGGGCGTTCTTACGGCTTGTTCGACCGAAGAACTTGGAAATAATGGCGCAAACGACGGAGTCAAAGCCGTAACTAATAAAGTTTCGGTCTGCGATCTGGCGAAAGAACCGAATAAATATCTTAACAAAACTATCAGCGTTGAAGGTTCTTTGCGGCTTTTCAATAAGGAAGCTGAGCCGATCTTCGGCGCTTACGTTTTGGAAGATAATAATTGCAAGATCGGAGTTGAGGGCTGGCTGCCAACGTCTGTCGCTACTTGTCCGCCTGAAGTTAAAGATTGCAATCCGCCGGATACGATCCGCGATTACGCCGGAATCGGAAAGAGGGTGCGGATAAACAGCGGGGTTTTTTATGAAGAGCCCAGGCGCGAATTGAAGAACGGCACTGTCATCGAGGCTAAATATGGAATATCCCCGGAAACCAAGAACGGGGTGAATATTGATATTATTCAATAGTCTTTTTTATGAAGCGAGTTTGATTCTGCAGCGGAACCAAAGATGAACTGGAGAAGAAGACTTGGTTCCATCGTAGTCAGGGCTGATTCCGTGGTGCCACAAAAATATTAATTCAGCTAATCAACGTTAATTTTATGAATGGAAAGAAGATAATATTTTACGTTGTCATTTTAATTTTGATTTTGTTCGGCGTTTCCCAATCCGTTCTCTATTTTCAGGCCGTTGAAAAAAACAAGAAATGCCAGGGTGAAACGGGGACTTTGTCGCAAAAAGTTAACGAACTGTCAGCTTCGCTCGGATCTGAAAAGCAGGCAAATGACAAGTGTGAGAAAGAAAAAGCTGATCAAGCAGATTGGCTTTTAACGCCCCAAAATTGCACAGGCAAGCAGATTCTCGAAGGAGCGATTGGCAGTGCTGTGCTGGAGAAAATTTCAACTAGCAACAATATCGGTAAAAGTAAATTTGATAACAAGAATTTTTTCTTTTACTATCCGAATAGTTGGAAAATTACAATTTTAAGAGGCGATGAAGTAAAAAACTATGGATACAGAGAGAAAATACTGATTAAGGACAATCAGCGCGAAGTTGCTATTGGTGTCAGGACTTCATCTTTGCCAGCTTATATAAATAGTTTTTCCGCTTGCCTCGATGATTGTATCGGCGTATATGACGTTAGGTTGACTAGTGTTGTCGGCGGGGCAAGTTGCGCAGAGGAATATTCCGTCAATTTTTTAAAGAAATTTTTAACAGAAAATTATTCAGAATATATTGTTAATAATGGTACTGGTGGAGGGATAAGCTATTCTTTGAATAAAATTTCCAATGGCCAAGTCGTTTATTTATTTTGGGGGAGTGATAGTGACGGTCTTGATCATGAAGACGTAGAAAAATATGCCAGGGAGATAATACCGTCGTTTGTCCTTAAATAATTTAGTTGATTTGACGACTTTACTATATGAAGCGAGTTTTTATTATCCATGGCTGGGGAGGATCAGGCGGCGAAGGCTGGCAGGCTTGGCTTAAAGATGAATTAGAAGAAAAGGGTTTTGAAGTCTATGCTCCCGATATGCCGGATACGGAAAATCCGGATATCGAAGCCTGGGTTTCTACTCTGGCAAAATTGGTCGGGAAATGCGATGAGAAAACTTTTTTTGTCGGCCATAGTGTCGGCTGTCAGACAATTTTGCGCTATCTGGCTGAATTGCCTGAGGGTGAAAAAGCTGGTGGTGCGGTATTTGCCGCCGGCTGGTTTAATTTAAAAGGTTTGACTTTTCAAGAAGAAGAGATCGCGATGCCCTGGTTAAGATTGCCGATCGATTTGGAAAAAGTTAAAACCAAAACAACCAAGTTTTTTGCCGTTTTTTCCGACAACGATCCAGTCGTTCCGCTCTCCGATGAAGAATTATTCAAAGAAAATCTGGGCGCCGAAACAGCCGTCTTAAAAGATAAAGAGCATTTTACCGGCGAAACGGATATCAACGAATTGCCAATCGTTTTGGAAAAGCTTTTGGCGATGGCGAAGTAAAAATATGAAAAGAGTCTTTATAATTCATGGCTGGGAGGCCGATCCGGGAAGCAATTGGTTCCCTTGGTTGAAAGATGAGTTAATCAAAAAAGGCATTGAGGCCGAAGTTCCGACCATGCCGAATTCGGCGCATCCTCTGTGCGCCGAATGGGTTGCTTATTTAAAAAAGATCGTCGGCAAAACCGACAAAGATACTTTTTTAGTCGGTCACAGCTTGGGCGTAATCGCTATTTTACGTTATCTGGAATCAATGGCGGCGAAGGAAAAGATCGGCGGCGCGATTTTGGTCGCCGGTTTCCCTGAACCATTGCCGGCAAGCGACGGAGGAGATTTTTCCGAACTGAATAATTTTTTTGCTAAACCGTTGGATTATGAAAAAATAAAAAATAATGTCAGTAATAGACCCACCCCGCCTCCGTCAGGGACGGAGTCACCCCTCCCGGGGAGGGGACAAATTTTTTCCGGCTTCGTGGCAATCCACTCCGACAATGATCCTTATGTGCCGCTGGCCAACGGAAAAATTTTGCAAAAAAAATTAGGCGCTGAGTTGATTGTGATTTCGGGCGGCGGCCATTTGAATGCCGGCGACGGATTTTTCCAATTTCCTTTGGTCTTAGAAAAGATTTTGCGATGGACTAATAATTAATTTAATTTCCGCGTTACGAGTTATGCGTTACGCGTTATGAGAATATCATGGAAACAGCATATCCGCTTAGTGAAAAAAAATTAGATAAGATTTTTAATCCGCAAACGATTGCGGTGATTGGCGCTTCCGACCGCGAAGGCGGCGTTGGTAATGCGCTGATGAAGAATCTGATCGGCAATAATTTCGGCGGCATTGTCTATCCGGTCAATCCTAACCGCGCCAGCGTGCAGGGGATCAAAGCTTATCTGAGGATTGGCGATATTCCTGATAAGATTGATCTGGCGATCATTGCCACTCCGGCGCCGACCGTTCCGGGCTTGGCGCTCGAATGCGGACAGGCCGGCGTGGCCGGTTTGATCATCATTTCTTCCGGTTTTGATGAGATCGGCGCCAAGGGCAAGAAAATGAGCGAAGAAATTTCCTCGATCGCCAAAGAATACGGCATGCGCGTCATCGGTCCGAATTGTTTGGGATTTATCCGGCCGTCGATCAATCTGAACGCCAGTTTTGCCAACAAGATGGCTTTGCCCGGCCATATCGCTTTTATTTCCCAGTCCGGCGCGCTCTGCACTTCGATTTTGGACTGGTCGATCAAGAACAATGTCGGTTTTTCCCAGTTCGTTTCGATTGGTTCGGCGATCGATATCACTTATCATGATTTGATCGATTATTTTGGTGATGACCCGCACACTTCCAGTATCTTGATCTATATGGAGTCGCTCACTGAAGCGAGGAAATTTATGAGCGCGGCGCGAGCATTTTCTCGCCAGAAGCCGATCGTGGTCTTGAAAGTCGGGCGCACTGAAGCCGGATCAAAAGCCGCCAAATCACATACCGGCGCCTTGACCGGCAATGATGCGATTTATGACGCGGCTTTTGAGCGCGCCGGCATCATCCGGGTTGATGGCGCGCTGGATCTTTTCCATGTCGCCAAGATGCTTTCGATGCAGTCACGGCCGGCGGATAATCGCGTGGCGGTAATCACTAATGCCGGTGGACCGGGCGTAATTGCGGCTGATCGTTTGGCTTTGAAAGGCGGGCGGTTGGCGCCATTAGCCCACACTACCGTTTCCGAATTAAAAAAAATTCTGCCGTCGGCGGCTTCCACGGCCAATCCAGTGGATATTTTAGGTGATGCTGATCCGCACCGTTATCGCGCCGCGGTGGAATTATGTCTGGCTGATCCGAACGTTGACGCGGCTTTGATAATCTTGACGCCGCAGGAAATGACCAGTCCGACCGACGTGGCGCGGCAGATCGTTTCGATCAAGAATAAAACCGGCAAGACCATGTTCGCGTCCTGGATGGGCGGCGATGACGTGGCCGAAGGCCGGGAGATTTTGGAAAAAGGTCATATCCCGATCTACCGCACGCCGGAAGAAGCCGTGGATATATTTATGTACGTGGATAGTTATCGGCGGCGTCTGGAATTTTTGAAAGAAACTCCGGGTTCGGTGCCGCACGCTTTCAAGCCCAAGACGGAAAAAAATCGCGAGCTCGTGGAAAAAGTCATCGCGGACGGCCGGACAGTAATGACTGAAGCCGAGGCCAAGGAAATGATCGCTAATTATGGAATTCCGGTAGCCAAGAATGGCACGGCTAATTCGGCGTCTGAAGCCGGTGCGATCGCCGAAGGGATCGGAATGCCTGTGGTGATGAAAATTTTGTCGCCGGATATTTTACACAAGACCGATATCGGCGGCGTGAAATTGAATATCAATTCGCGCGCTGAAGCGGAAGCGGCTTATCATGAAATCATGATTAACGTCCGGAAACCCACCCCGGCCTTCGGCCACCCCTCCCGAGGAGGGGAAGGCGCCAAGAAAGGCGCGCCCAAAGCCAAGATCGATGGTATTTTTATCGAGGCGATGACCAAGAAGCGCTATGAACTTTTGATCGGCTGCAAGAAAGATGAGGTTTTCGGGCCGGCGATAGTTTTCGGCATGGGCGGCGTGGCCGTGGAAGTCTTCCGCGACACGGCCGTCGGCTTGCCGCCGTTGAACATGTCTTTGGCTCTGAAGATGATTCAGGAAACGAAAATTTATAAATTACTCGAAGGTTATCGCGGCATGCCCGGAGTTGATATCGAATCGATCCAATTTTTGCTTTATAAATTCGCTTATCTGGTCGCTGACTTTCCCGAGATCAAGGAATTGGATATTAATCCTTTCGCGGTTGATGAGAACGGGGGAGTGGTGCTTGATGCCAAAGTTATTCTGGATGAAAAAGTCTTGGGCGTAAAACACAAACCATACGCTCATCTGGTAATTTCGCCTTATCCCAAAGAATTTGAAACAACTTTGAAGATCAAGGATGGCAAGAAGGTTTTTGTCCGGGCTTTGCGCCCCGAGGATGAAGAATTAGTGGCCGGATTCTTCCATCATCTTTCACCCGCGGCGCAAAAGGACCGTTATTTGCAAGTGATCAAAAAGATCGACCATGAGTTTTTATTGCGCTTCACTCAGAATGATTATGACCGCGAGATCGGTTTGGAAGCGGAAATTTCCGCGGGCGGCAAAAGCGAAATGATCGGCGCCGTCAGATTGGTCGTTGATCCTTATAACGAGAATGCCAAGCTGGCGGCGGTAGTCGTTGACCGCTGGCAGAATAAAGGCCTGGGCAGCCAATTGATCGATCATATGCTCTCGATCGCTAAAGCTCGCGGCATCAAAAAAGTCTGGGGAGAATTCTTCCCGACCAATAAACGGATCATCAAAATTTTAGAGAAACGAAATTTTACCATCAAAGCCCGGGGGAAGATTATGATCGGAGAGCTGGAACTAGAATAAAGTTGAAAGTTATAAAGTCTTAAAGTGGAAAATAAAAAAGCGCCACACTTTCAATTAATGGCGCTCAGTCGTATAATCGTTATTATTTTGTCAGGGTTCTAATGGGCGGCTGTTAATCTTTTTGCTAATATAAAATTTACTATTCCCATTAAGAAGTAGACGAAACAAAGGTACCATACGTGGGTAAAAAGAACACTCCCTCCTGCTATAACAGCTAGCACGCCAATAGCAATACGGGCTTTCTTTATTTCACCTAGTTTTGTATTAACTACTATGGTATAAAGAAAAACACACACAATGGCAAGCACAACAGCTAAATTAGACATACCTTAGCTCCTTTTGATAAGGTTCCAATTTTAATACGATTATCTTTTCATATTATATTAATTTTGTCAAGACGTGAAAATAATTAGAAAAAATAAGGAAATCGCGGTTTTTATCCTGTTTCTGATCATTGGGTTGGCCATTTACGCCAACTCTTTTGGCAACCAATTTTTTTGGGATGATGATGACGTGATCGTCAATAATGTCTATGTCCAAAATTTTCAGCTTGATAAATTTTTCACTCAGAACGAAATTGCCGGCGCTTTCGGGCAAATTTCTAATTACTGGCGTCCGCTCCTGCTGGTTTCTTTCGCGCTTGATTATAAAATTTGGGGATTGGTTCCGTTCGGCTTTCATCTGACCAATACGCTGCTGCATATTTTGGCCGCTTGGCTGGTATTTATTTTTTTATATCAACTGATCGAATTATTTTTGGCCAGGCAAACCGCCGCAGAAGAACCACCCCCAGACCCCTCCTTCCGAAGGAGGGGGGCGCTGCTGGCATTTTTGCCGGCGCTGTTTTTTCTGATCCATCCGCTGCAGACCGAAGCCGTGACTTACGTTTCCGGCCGCGGCGATCCTTGGGCGGCCGTCTGGTCGCTTTTGACCTTGATTTTTTATGTTGTGTTTCGCAACAACGGCCGATGGCGCTTTTATTGGGGGGCTTTGATTTTTTTCGCCGCCGCGCTTTTAGTGAAAGAACAGGCGATTTATCTGCCTTTGCTTATCCTTTTGCTTGAAGCGGTTTTTTATTCCATCGATTCCCGCAAAAAAATCATAAAACTTATCAAAAATGTCGCGGCTTTCTTTGCCTTGGCGGCGGCTTATTTTTTGGCGCGTTTCACTTTCTTGAATTTTAATCATTTTTTATCCGGGTCGGTTAATTTGGTAAACAGTGATTATCATCGCAGTCTGGCGCAAAGAGCTTATACTTTTTGTTTGGTGAGCTTGGATTACCTGCGCTTGCTTCTGGTGCCGACCGGTTTGCACATGGAAAGAGAAATTACGCCAGTGGAGCATTTTTGGTCCTGGCCGGTAATTACTTTTATCATTTTGGTTGCGGTGGCGGCGATCGTCGCGTTTAAAACCTGGCGGAAAAATCGGCTCGTGGCTTTCGGGCTCGGCTGGTTCGCCATTACTCTCTTGCCCCATGCCAATTTAGTGGAAACCAACCGGCCGATGTATGAGCACTGGCTTTATTTGCCTATGGTCGGTTTTTGGCTGGCGCTGTTTTGCCTGATTTTCATTTTGGCGCCGGCAGAGTCTCGCGTAGCGGACTCTGCCGATTTGCCGGGATTTCGGCAGAGTCCCCGAGGCGGGAGACTCTGCCGGAGCAAATCGATCAGAGTCTGGCTGAAGCGGATTTTTTGTGTTATGCTGATCGCTTGCGTGATTTTTTTCTCGTTTTTGACGATCAGGCGCAACCGCGACTGGCATGACCCGATAACTTTTTACGAAAAAAATTTAAGCTACGTGCCCGACAGTTTTATTGAGCGCACTAATTTGGGCATGGCTTATGACGCTGTCGGACGCTTCGCGGAGGCGATCGTTCAATACCGAACGGCGATCGCCATCGCTGATATTTATCCGCAAGCGCATTATGATCTGGCCAATAGTTTGGTGAACGTGAAGCAATACGACGAGGCGGAAAAGGAATATCGGCGCGCCATCGAGATGAGCCCCAAATTCGGCCTGGCGTATCAGAATTTGTACAATCTTTATATGTATCTTGGCGAAAAAGATAAAGCGGAAAAAATATTAAAAGAAATTAACAAGTAAAATTGTTCCATTGCTAAATTGTTACATTGTTACGCGACGAATTAAACCGCACCAGATTATAAAAATCATTGCGCAACAATGTGACAATATGACAATTTAACCATGATTAAAAGATTATTCAACAAAGAAATCAACAGTATTACCGTGGCGGCGATTTTGGTCGCCTTGTCTTCGCTTGTTAGCCGCTTGCTGGGGGTTTATCGCGATCGCATTTTAGCCGGACAGTTCGGCGCCGGCGCGACGCTTGATGCTTATTACGCCGCTTTTCGCGTGCCGGATCTGATGTTCAATCTTCTGGTGCTCGGCGCTTTGTCCGCCGGCTTGATCCCGGTTTTTACTTCGCTGATCAAAGATTTCAAAGGCACGGTGCTGAATCTTTTCGGCTTGGAGAATAGCGAAGCCTGGCGACTAATCAATAATGTTTTGAATTTAATGCTGATCAGCTTGGCGCTGCTTTCAGTTTTGGGAATTATTTTTGCCGGACCGCTGATCAGAACGATCGTCGCGCCGGGATTTTCTCCGGAATTGCAGGATAAGACCATCGCCTTAAGCCGGATAATGTTTTTGTCGCCGATACTTTTGGCTATCTCCAGTATTTTTAGCGGCGTATTGCAATCTTTCAAAAGATTTTTTGTTTATTCGCTCGCGCCGATTATGTACAATATCGGCATTATCATCGGCGCTTTATTTTTCGTGCCGCTTTGGGGAATTTACGGCTTAGCCTGGGGCGTGGTGGCCGGCGCTCTTTTGCATATGCTGATCCAAATGCCGACAGTCTTCGCTTTGGGTTACAAGTATGTTCCGTTTTTAGACTTGCGCGACGGCAATCTGCGGAAGATTTTAACGATGATGGTGCCGCGCACTTTGAGTCTGGCGGTTTCGCAATTGAATTTAGTGGTGATCACGGCGATTGCCTCCACCTTAGCCATTGGTTCATTAACGGTTTTTAATCTGGCCAATAATCTGCAATTTTTCCCCATTGGCATTTTCGGCGTTTCTTTCGCCATTGCCGCTTTCCCGGCTTTGTCCGCCGCCGCGCTTGATAATAAAAAAGTGGTGAGCAATTTTTCTTCCGCCTTAAGGCAAATCTTATTTTTTATCGTTCCGTCCACGGTTTTGCTTTTAGTCCTCCGCGCCCAGATCGTCCGCGTCATTTTGGGGTCGGGCCAATTCAGCTGGGACAATACGGTTTTGACTTTTAATACTTTGGGATTTTTTTCCATCAGTCTATTCGCCCAGGCTACCATTCCGTTATTGATCAGGGTTTTTTACGCCCGCGAAGATTCCCGCACCCCTTTCATTATCGGTTTGATCGCGGTGGTCGCCAATTTATTCTTATCTTTTTATTTTTCCGCCCAGCTCGGCGTCGGCGGTTTGGCTTTGGCTTTCTCGATTGCCAGCATTTTTAATTTTGCTCTGCTCTGGCTCTTGCTTCACTTTTCTTTGGGCGATATGGATGAAACCCGGATCTTCATCTCCGTTTTGAAATTTTCTTTAGCAGCAACAGCTTGCGGCTTTGTCGCCCAGGAAATGAAAGGGATCATCTGGCCGTTCATCGATATGACCAAGTTCTGGGGAGTTTTGGCCCAAGGGTTGGTTGCCGGTCTTTGCGGTCTGATCGCTTATGCCCTGGTTTGCTGGCTGTTGCGAAGCGAAGAAATGGCCAGCTTTATTTCTTCCGCCAAAAGCCGCCTCTTAAGAATAATGGCGAAAAACCGCCCGACTTCAATTGAGACAATCGAGGAGCCGTGAGGTTGACAAAAGTTGGATATAGTGGTAATGTTAATTGTTAGGCTGAACATTAAATCTAAAAACATTTTTCAGGAGGAGGTTCGTCGTGTATTTAATAAGTAAAATTGAGCTCGCCAGAAAGTTGAGGACAATGCCACCAATGAGCGAAGATCAAGGGCTGATTAATGCATTTATTGGTTATTTTGCAACCCAGCTTGAAGAGCATTGCAACAAGATTCCTTTAATTTCCTATGCTTCCTTTGTTTCCGAGCTTGAATCGACTATCAAGGCATTGCTCAAGAAAGACATCGCCAGCTTTGCTGATAATGAGAATTTGCAGTTGGTCGTTGCCGGCCTAAAAGCGTTCACCGAAATCGAACGGCAGATCAAGGATTTTTTTAAACTAGAGCAAGTTCTTAGGTGGTTGGTAGGACATGCCAACTACGTCGAATTCATCTCGGAATAATAAGCAAATTATAAATTTTTTATCCAGCTGGCATCTTGCGACGGTGCCAGTTTTTTATTGATTAAATATCTCGTAACCCATAGCTCATAACCCGTAACACTTTGACATTTATTTGACTGAAAAAGAGTTATGAGTTACGAGTTGCGGGTTATGAAATGGCGGTTGACCGATTAGCAAAAAAACCTTAATATTAAAGTCTGGAAGGCAAGAAGCCTTCTTTATTTATCAATCATGAAGAACATCAGAAATTTTTGCATCATCGCCCATATCGACCACGGCAAATCCACTTTTTCCGACCGGCTGCTGGAATTGACCGGCACGATCGAAAAGCGGAAAATGCGCGAGCAGTTCCTCGATAAATTGGATCTGGAGCGCGAGCGCGGCATCACCATCAAATTAAAACCCGTCACCATGCATTGGGAGGGGTATATTTTGAATTTGATCGATACGCCCGGGCACGTGGATTTTTCTTATGAAGTTTCCCGCTCGCTCGCGGCCGTGGAAGGCGCGATTTTACTGATTGACGCCACCCAGGGAATTCAGGCGCAGACTTTAGCTAATTTATATTTGGCAATCAATGAAAATTTGACTGTCGTGCCGGTGATCAATAAAATCGATCTGCCGGCCGCTGATGTGCCGAAAGTTAAAAAGGAAATAATTCATCTGATCGGCTGCAAAGAAGAAGAAATTTTATTGGCTTCGGGCAAAACCGGCGAAGGCGTGGAACAAGTCTTGCGCGAAGTGATCGCCAAGGTTCCGGCCCCGGATAAATTTGTTAGATGTTCTGATTTGCCGCGTGGAATATCCGGCGCTAACCCACCCCGTCAGGCCGACGCGGCCTGCCACCCCTCCCGAGAGGGGAATCCCACCCGGGCGCTGATCTTTGATTCCAATTATGACGAATACAAAGGCGTGGTGGCCCATGTCCGCGTGATGGATGGCGCTTTTAAAAAAGGCGATAAGATAAAATTGTATAACACCAAAACCGTCAGTGAAGCTTTGGATGTGGGAATTTTTAATCCCGAATATCAGCCGACCGGAGAATTAAGCACGGGCGAAGTCGGCTATATCGTGACCAGCTATAAGAACGTTACTGAATGCGCGGTCGGCGATACGGTTACGACCGTGGCTGATTTTGATAAGATCGAACCGTTGAAAGGTTATGCCGAGGTCAAACCCATGGTCTTTGCCGGAGTTTTTCCCCGCGAAGGCGATGATTTTCAGGAATTGCGCGAAGCCATGGATCGCTTAAAATTGAACGACGCCTCGCTCTCTTATGAACCGGAACATTCCGAAGCTTTGGGTTTTGGTTTCCGCTGCGGCTTTTTGGGGCTTTTGCATCTGGAAATTTTTCAAGAAAGATTGAGCCGCGAATTCAATTTGAATCTGATCGTTACGGTGCCAAGCGTGGCCTATAAAGTTTTCAAAAGAAACGGCGAAGAAGTAATTATTCGTACGCCGCAAAAACTTCCTGGCCCAACCGAGATCGACCACGTTGAAGAACCTTGGGTAGCGCTCGACGTCATCGTGCCCAAAGATTATATCGGCAAAGTAATGGAACTGGCCGTGGATAAAAAGGGAATTTACAAAAATACCGAGTATCTTGACGAGTCGAGAGTAATTTTGCATTATGATCTGCCCATGGCTTCGATCTTGACTGATTTTTATGATAAGATAAAAAGCGCGAGTTCCGGATTTGCTTCGATCAATTATGAATTTTTGGATTATCGTCCGGCTAAAGTGGTCCGGCTGGATATTTTGGTGGGCGAAGAGCCGATCGAAGCATTATCGACGATCGTTTATGAAGATGAGGCTTTCCGGCAAGGACGGGCCGTGGTGGAAATTTTGAAAGATACCTTGCCCCGGCAGATGTTTGTGGTTAAATT
>JAQTUZ010000009.1 GCA_028707065.1 Patescibacteria group bacterium
GGCATTGCCTTGCGAATCCACGGCTCTGGCCTGCCAGTGATATGACCCATTAGATAAATTTGACACTGAAACGGAAACAACTCCCCAAGTTGATGAAAAAATGCTGGTTGCGGTGGGAATACCGGTAAAAGGAGCGCCGACGGGCTGGACTTCAACTTGCAACCGGGTCGGATTATTTTCCGGGTTATCTATCGTGCCAAGCGTTCCCTGAAAAACGACCGTGTTGCCGAAAGTGTCGCCGCCTTCGGGAATAGCCGTTATACCATCAGCTTGAAACTGACCGAGATTGGAAAGGCTTACTGTCAAGGCTGAATCTTCAAAATATTGGATGTCATCAAAATGTAAAATGGGGTCTTGCAAATACTGATTACCGCTATTCTGTATCCTGACAGAATTTAAGGCGGGCATAGGATATAGAACATTTTGCCAAGAGCCGGTTAGGCCGTTTAGATCGGCGCGTATCGCCCCGCCTGATCGATCCCAATAAAAGCTGATTGTATTCCAGGAACTATCATTCAAAACTCCAACTATCAAGTTAACGTCATAATATGCCCCGTTATCGCGAATGGCCTGAAGCCTTACCACGTTTTTTCCATCAATATTTATCCGATACACAGAACTAGGGTCATATTCCTCCACCACTGAAAGTGATTGATGCCAGGTAGAGCCGGTATATTTGGGATAAACTTGCCAAGTAATGTGCCCTTGATCGGGAAAAACCGGAGTGTCATAGGGCTGACGAAGAAAGCAACCGCTACCGCCCCAACCGTTAAAATAAAGGGAATTAGGAGATGAGGCTGATAAATCATTTTTAATCTGACCAAAAGGCACATTGCAAGAAGAGTTCCAAAACCAACCATCACAATTGCTCATTGCCGGATTTGCCCCGACTGTGCAGCCGATACCGCTGTCAAAATTATCAGTCGCAACCAAAACGGAAGAAAAAAATGTTTCTCCAGTCGTCGAATCAATCGTAAAGTCAAGCGAGGCCGCAGGATTGTTCATTGCCTTCCAGGCAGAAACAACGCCTTGTAAATTAGCGCCTCGCGCCTGCCAATGATATCGGCCGTTGGGCAGGTTCGATACGGTTATCAGAACAATTTGTCCGGAAGCGAAAAAACTGCTGGTCGCATTTGGGTTGCCGGTGAATGGAATACCTGATGGCTGAACTTCAACCTGCAATTGCACCGGATAATTTACAGGGCTGCTTAACATTCCCCGTATCGTAATGGAGCTATCTGTAGTGCTCGCGCCTTCAGCGATCGGCGTTGTTCTGTCAGATTCGAATTGTCCAAGCCCGGAAATGATTACCGCTGGCGGAGAATCCTGAAAATATTGTATGTCATCAAAATGTAAAATCGGGTCTTGCAAATACTGATTACCGCTATCCTGTATCCTGACAGAATTTAAGGCGGGCATAGGATATAGAACATTTTGCCAAGAGCCGGTTAGGCCGTTCAAATCGGCGCGTATCGCCTCACCTGATCGATCCCAATAAAAACTGATTGTATTCCAAGAGCTATCGTTCAAAGCGCCGACGATCAGGTTAACGTCATAATATAACCCGTTATCGCGAATGGCCTGAAGCCTTACCACGTTTTTTCCATCAATATTTATCCGATACACAGAACTAGGGTCATATTCCTCCACCACTGAAAGTGATTGATGCCAGGTGGAGCCCACGTATTTAGGGTAAACTTGCCAGGTGATATGTCCTTTGTCGGGAAAAACGGGGGTGTCATAGGGCTGACGAAGAAAGCAACCGCTACCGCCCCAACCGTTAAAATAAAGGGAATTAGGAGATGAGGCTGATAAATCATTTTTAATCTGACCAAAAGGCACATTGCAAGAAGAGTTCCAAAACCAACCATCACAATTGCTCATTGCCGGATTTGCCCCGACTGTGCAGCCGATACCGCTGTCAAAATTATCGGTGGCAACTAAAGTGTTTTGCCAATCAGTCTCCGCATTAACCGGACTGGTAAAAATAAAAAAACCGCCTATAACAATGGCAGCGACAAACACAAAAATAAGCTTGCATGATAGCAATTTGCTTCTAAATTTTGTCGCGACATTCATATTTAATAGAAAAATAATGTCCTTCGGAAATCTATCGCCAAATCGCCGACTTTAGCATAAACTTATCAAATGATTTTCGCGGAATAACTATAATCCATAACTACAACGGAGAAATTATCTTGTCAACTGGGCGGAAAATACAATCATTCAGTTTAGTAATCGGGTTTTAATTATGAGATTATTCTGTTCTAATATGAATTATAAATTATAATTTTTATTCCGTTTTGCCGAGAAAATATCTTTTCGCGTCCGAGCCGACATACCAGAGATATCCCGAAGGATCGAGAAGTATTTTTCCTTTTTGCGCACCGGCAAAATTCAGATCAATCGGTAATTTTCCGCCGGCAACCAGAGGATCAAAGCCGGCGATAATTTCGGCGCGGTCGGCATACCCGTCAGCGTCAGTATCGGTGGAAGTCGCCGAAGTGCCCAGGGCCGCTTCCAAATTATCCGGCAAGCCGTCGGCGTCCGCATCGATGCCGCCGTAAGCGATATCGGCCAAAGGAATTTTATCCAGATCGGCCGGCGTGATGGGCGAGGCGATTTTGGCGGCGCTCCGCAATAAAGAATCGGAGAAATCCAATTGCGATTTATTTTGATCAACCTTGCTTTGCAGAGCGGTTTTTTCATCAAGCGTTTTTTTCGCCGCCGCGATCTGCGCCGTCAGATCGTCGGAAACTTTTTTATTTTGAGCGATCAGATCGTCTCTGGTCTTCTGCAAACCGGCCAGATCGGCTTGCGCTTTGGCCAAATCCGTCTGCCGCTGCGACAAACTCGACTGCGTGTCGGCCATGGCGGTCAAAAGCTTGGTATTAATGCTGTAAATTTTTATGACAATGCCGACGGCGCCGGCGAAAGCCAAAATGAACAGGCAGTAAAAAATCCACCGCTGGTAGCGCCGGAAACCGATCTCTTTGACCAGCTGATCTTTGGGAAAAACTTCCGCGCCGCAATTGGGGCAGCGCTCGGAATCGTCGGGAATTTGTTGTTTGCAAGATAGGCAAATCATATTGGTATTTAGTATTTGGTATTTAGTATTTCGCAACGAAATAAAAAATACCAAATTCAATTTTAGGCTCTGGTGCGTACGAATTTATTATACCACAAAAAAACTCGCCGGAAAATCCGGCAAGTTTTTTAAAAAAATGCTAAGAATATACCCACCCCGTCCGCCCGGGGCGGCCACCCCTCCCGTGGAGGGGAATAAATTTATTGCTGGTTCTGCAGCTGTTTGATATAAGCATCAGCGTCGGCTTTCAAGGCCGGATCGATCTTCTCAGCCTGTTGCGCGGCCGCGATAGCTTTATCGATCGCCCCTTTCTGCTGGTAAAGCCTGGCTAGGGCCACATAATACTGGGCGTTGCTTTCGTATTGCACCAATTGTTCGTAAAGCTGGATAACTTTGTCCAGGTCTTGGCTGTCGATATAATGATCGATCGACATTTTGATCACATCGGCAATCGCCAAATTGCCGGCGCCGTTATGATCCAGGCAAATATCCATTGCCGACCAGCCCTTGTCGCCCGCGGCGTTGATCGTGGAAGTGGCCGCCTTGGCTTGCCGCAGCTGGTTTTCTTTGATCAGATAAGCCTGGGCTAATTGGCAATCAGTATCGAAAAAATCAGTCTTGATCGACTTGGCATATTCCAAAGCGCTGATGCCGGCGTCGGTCTGGCTTTGGCCGATCAGCATTTGCGCTTTGATGAAATAAACCGGAACGCGCTCCGGGCTGGCGGCGATCGATTTATCAATGTGCTCGAGCGCAGCTTTAGCATAAGCTGAGCGCAAGGCCGGATCGCTGACCACTTTAAAACCGACGTCATTGACCCGGGCCAGTTCCATCTGCATCAAGCTGTCCCGGGGATTATAAGCGAGATTTTTTTCTCCTTCCGCGACGGCGAAGGCGATGATATCAACGGCTTGCGCCTGGGGCAATTTGGAAATATTCCAGGCGTAGTCGGCCACGGCGCGCAAAAACATCGAGCGGCCATCTTTATCGATCGGCGTATTATTGGCCAGGGCCTTCCGGTAAAGTTGGACGCCGGTGGCGATATCGCCCTGGCTAAAATTCATTTGCCCCTGAATCACTCCGGCAAAGGTCCGCAGCGGCATGACGGCAAAATTATAAATAAGGAAGGCGGCGATCAAACCGGCGCCGATCAAAACGAAAATTTCCCGGTCAACAAAACCAGCCGGACCGCCGGTAGCGAGCAGCGCCCTGGTGTTGCCGCGGTCTTGCCCAGTGTTCGAGAGCCAATGGATATAGCCTAAGACGATCAACAGGCACATATAAGTGACGAAGGAATCGAAAACATCCAAATTTTGCACGAAATAAGCGACCAACAGCGAAGCGATCAGACAAAATTCAACCGGCTTGATCCGGCCGCGGCGGAGCGCGCGGACCAAATAAATTCCTACCGCCGCGAAAATGGACAAATAGGCCAGGATGCCCAAAATACCGGTGGTGGAAGTAAGATCGACGATATTGTTGTGGGCGCGATCGAAATAAGTTTCCGTTTTGGCATAGTTATAGAATTTGGCCTGAAAATAACGATCGAAAGTAATGGCGTAATTGCCAAAGCCCGTGCCCAGGAGCCAGTGATTGTGAAAATCCTTGGCGCCCGCTTCCCAGGAAAGAAGACGAGTTTGGAAAGTGGCGCGGTCAGTATTGAATTTACTTAAAAATCGGTTATGGGTAATGATCGGATTGGTATGATAAACAAAAGCGAAAGCGATAATGCCGACGACGGATAAAGTCAAAACCCAGCTGGCGACGCGGATGACGCGCCGCTTATTGATAGCGCCGAAGAGAAGAATAAAGGCGGCCGCGCCCATCAATAAACCGATCGTATCGCCGGCCTTGTTGACTTTATAAAATTGGATATAAAGGAAAGGGATGGCTAAAAAATAAAACCATTTCCAGGAAGAATAGCTCTTCTTGCCGTCATTCCCCTCTTTATGAAAAAACAACAGCAAGATGAAGTAGAAAGCGAAGATCATAAAGACGGCGGCATAAAGGCTGTTGCCGAGCGTGCTGTAAACCGAGCCGTTAAAACTGCCGATTGCCACTCCAACCGCGAAGACCAGCAAAGCGGTGAAAACGATTTGCCAATCCAGCCAATCGCGAAAAACAGTAATGGCGATCAGATAGAGCGCGAAAAAATGAAGAATGTGATAAACGCCGAGCATCCTTTCGGCATTGCTCCAGAAACTCATGTGAAAATCAACGCCGGTAAAACAGGAGATGAGAATAATGACAAAAAAAGCCAAGGTGCTTAAAGTGATCAGATTTTGCGGAAGCAGGATCGGCTCCGGCTCCGCAACGATCGGGACGCCTTTCTTGGGCGGGCGGAGTTTTGGCGCTGTTTCACCGGAGGCGGCAAGTTCAGGCTGTACAGGTTTTGGCTTAAAGGCGCTAAAGGGCCAGCTGCGTTGCCAATTTTTAAACGGGCTCCATTGCGGATATTTGATGATAAAAGCCAGCCAGAAAACCAGCAGCACCTCGATCAAGATATTAAAAGGGATCTGCTTGGAGGTGATGTAAGGAAAAAGCAGATTTTTAAAAACAAAAAAAACGCAGAGGAAGGAAAGGATCACTCCGGTTTTCAGGATCCAGAGATAGACTTTTTGAGACATAGCGTTAGACGATTATAAATTATTAATGAATATAAAAGCATTCTAACGTATTTTCCCGGCAAAGTCAAAACGGGACTTAGTTAATTAGTTGATTAGTTAATTAGTTGTAATGCTAATTAGTTCGCTGAAATATTTTACTTAAAAACTAATTAACTAATTAACCAATCAACTATAAAAGCTCAATCGAAAAAAAGCCGGTTTTCTAAAAACTAAAGGAGCCACATCCTTGCGGACATGGCTCCCCGTGAGGTTTAAAGTTTCTCACTCAACTCTAATCCAATTTGATTTGGATTACGGTTCCAGAATCTTAACACCGGTGACCTTGGTGATCGACAGCAACAGCTTGTACAACGGCGAGGCTTCGGACGAATCCTGCCAGCCGATGTTGCCGGTTGTTGCGGCGCCATCCAAAGTATCGAGGTCAACCTCGACCCAGTCATTGCCCGTACCCGATTCCATAGCGGAGACATCACCCTTAATGGCGTAATAGCTGGTGTCCTGCTTCACGATCTGGGCGTCAACGCCAAGATGAGACATAAGCGGGAAGACAACCGGACCATTGGCCGTGGTGACGAGAGTGGTGGCATAGGTGGTGCTGCCGGTGGTGCCGCTGCACTTTTCGATAGTCCAGAAATCGAAAGTGGTGGTGGCGTTCTTGAGAACGTTCACGCGGATCGAGCTAAGAATGGTCTTAACCGGATCGCCAGTGGACAAAGTATTGCTATTGGCATCGGTCGTAACCTTGAGAATAGCAAGGGTGTTAGGACCGCCGCTCAAGGAAGTCGCCAAAGCGCAACCAGGCGCGGAAGCAACCAAGTCAACCGAGGAGATTCTCGACGCAACGCTGTCAATGACTTTGGACTGATCAGTGCGCATATTCTTTTGCGCCGCAGTCGAAACCGCGTAGCAGACCTTGCTTGACGCGCAAGTGCCGCTGGTCGTGGTCGTCGCTTCAGTCAAAGTTACGTTGGAAGAAACTCCCTTGGAGTTGGTCAAATCAGAAATAACGAAGGAGGAGGAAGCATGCGAGACGTTAATCTGATCCTGACCGATCGGATTCAAGACGCCCTTCAAGTACAGAGTTTCCGTACCGACCGGCACAACATGGTTGAAGCCGGTGAAGGTGGTTGAAGCCAAAACGTCGTTTACCGAGGCCAAAACCAGGCCGGAAGAATCGGTAATCGACAAGCTGGCGAACATCTTGTTGGCATTAGTGTTGCCAATGGTGGTGGTCGGATCAAGGACGCCAACAGTGAGGTCCTGGATCTTCACGGCTTCATTGGTCGCTCTCAATTTGATCGCGGCCAAATAACCGGTCGAAGCGGCGCCATCAACCTGGATGGTGTCTCTCGAGGTGTTGGTGTCGGTGTTGTCAATCGCGACGAACAGCGAACCAGAACTCAAGAAGGCAACCTTTCTGGCGGAATTCATCACTGAATCCATGGTGCCATCGAGATTGCTATCGTTGGTCGCATCGTAAACGCTATTATTGTCAACATCACCGATAGAATAAGCGGAAACGCCCAAATAGACGCCCTTGCCGCTCAAAGTGTTGTCGCTGTTGATATCCTCGGTCACGCAGTACTGTACTGTCTGGTTGGCCGGGATGCTCAACGACAAGTTGTTGAAATCGATAACGTTAGTCGCAACCGTCGAAACTGATTTTATCGGGGTGGTGCCAGGCACGCCGCCCGGGCATTGATAGAGGCGGAATTGGGAAATCGCGTGCGAAGCAGCCAAGGTGGTGGTAAATAAGGTCGTGCTGCCCGTGAACTGCAGATCAGTAACTTTCAAGTCCGAAGTCTGGTTGGCCTTCATGTTGAAGTAAACGGCCAAAACATTGGTCGTACCAACAACCTTGCTGAACGGAGTCGACAACGGATTGATTGAGAAGGTCACAGCCGGAGCCTGCACGGTCACCGAATTATAGGTGACGGAGTTCGGAGTAATGTCGGTGATCGCGGTGTTGTTCTGGTCATGGACGATCAAATCGGTTGTCGCGTTAGCTATGGCGAAGACATAGCTCTGATTGGTGGAGGACGCTTTCACGTCAGCCACGAGATCAAAGGTATAAGTCTGGCCGGTAGTTAAAGTCTTGCCGATATTGTTGATCGCGCCATAAACCTTGGCGTAAGCGGCGCCGGAAGCATACTCCAGGTCAAATCCCTGGCCAGTGGACTCTTCAACCAGCTTGACGTTTTCAATGCTGCGGAAGGCGACACTGCCGATATTACCATCGTTAGTGCCGGTAATGGTGACTTTCAAGGTGTCGAAAGTAGCGTTAGCGCTGCTATTCGAAGTGATCTTGAGAACACCAAACACCACGCCCGTGGAATTTGATTTAACCTTGTCGCTCGGAGCTTGAGCCACGCCTAAAGCGATCGTGCCGGCATTGATAACAAAGCCTCTGGTGCCAGCCGCATAGGTGCTCTGATAGAACGAATTCACGGAGGCGGTAATCGTGGCCGATTGGCCGTAAACACTGCCCACCGCGTCGATATCAGAAGTGGAATCAACGGAAATGACAGTCGTATCAGCGGCGCGGCCGTCAACTATGTCAGCATGCACTTCGAATTTGACGGTCTGGTTCTTCTTGATCACCAACGGAGAGGTCAAAACGAAAGTGGCATAACCATTGGATTTTCCAGAAAAGCCCGCGGAGCTGGCGATTTTCACGCCATTCAGATATAAAGCCAGATTGGCAAAATCAGAATTGACGGAAGTGCCATCCGATCTCTGGACCGTAATGGAATTCAAAGTGATTTCTTCCACGTTATCATTGGCGAATTTGAATTTACCAATGACCGCGTTAACATCGCCCAAATTCACATCAGACGGATTGCCGTCCTGAGAAAGGGTTAAAGCGCCAACAGTAACATCGACACCGCTCATCGTATTGCCAGCGATCGGGAAAGAACCCGAAACAGTGGCGCCGGAAGCGCTGATGTCAGCCGCCTGCAAAACGCTTAAGTTATGCTGATTGGTATCGGTGATTTTGGCTTTCACGGTGATCGCGACAGTCTGGCCGGCCGGAATCGATAACGGAGTGGCCAGATTGAAGATCGCCTCGCGGTTGGAGTCGACAGTATTCTTAACATTGCCGATTCTGGTGCCGTTCGCGAAAAGAACAACATTCGTTATGGCGGAAACAGCGCCCAAACCGTCGGCAGTCAAAGTGATACCGTTAATAAGAGCCGCGCCATCATTGGAAGCGGTCAAATTAAATTTCAACATCGGAACCGAGGAATTTTTAGCCACGGAAGCAGCAGCCGGAGAATCGGAAGCTAACGCAACCGAAACGGCACTGCCGCCGGCAACCGGACCCGGAACCACGCCGCTCTGCGACACAGTGTTCAAACCGCTCTCAATACCATTTACGACAGCCCCGGTAGAGGGCATGACATAAGCGGTCGGAACAGTCGCCACGTAGTCGAAGTTATAGCTATTGGCATCAAAAGCCGCCTGTGAGGCGAACTTTCTGGCCGTACCATCGGCAGCCAAGAGCATGACGTCCGGAGAACCGGCAGTCTTGATCAGCTGGCCAATCGGATACGCGCCGACAGCTAACGGAGTGCCAACCGTGTAGTTGACAAAGAAAGAATCGGGAACATCGATAACCATCTTGGCCCAATTGGCGCCCCAAAGACTGATGGCGTTAGCTTCGCTAACGATCGATCTTAAAACGCCGTTCGGTTCAACCGCGTAAACGGTATTGATGCTCGGAGATTTGATTAATTTAGTACCCGGTCTAACGACGACGTTCGCGGCTAAAGGATAACCTTCCATTTCAGAAGCAGGAATGGTTATCACGCCGGAGAAGTCCTTGTACCAGGAAAAATAAGTCGACTGATTCGGGAAAACATATCTCTTACCGTTGGCGCCAAGATAATACACGGAAGAAAGACCGTTAATCTTGATCAGATCGCCGGCCGAGGCAGCCGCGCTCGCTCCTTGCGGGGCGACAACAACTGACATCGACAAGACGGTCATAAACATGACGCTGCCGATAAGAATTTTTCTTAACATACTCATATTAAGTACTTTCGGAAGCCTTATCTGAATGTTTACACATTTACATGCGCAAACAATTCAAGTAAAGCAGAATTGCTTTTGAACTTTCAAGGATGACGGTTCCATTGCAAATCAATTGGAATCCCATACCCTACCCGACAGGAAAGACAATGTATTTGACTTTATGGAAACAGCCGCTAAGCCGCTTCCAGGCTTCTTCTAGAAAAGAAGCCGCTTGCAAGGCAGAGCAAAATTTAGCTGATTTGCTCCGGCCGAGGAACGCGATATTTCGCGTTCTTGTCTCCCCTACTTGTTCATAAGCAAAATTAAATAATTTTTGTAAGAAGGAATCCGTCTTATCCTCGTTTAGACCAGTCGTCGGAACGCGATATTCTGCGTTCCGATCCCTGACAAAAGATAAGATTCGACCTTTAGGGAATTCCCTAGTCTGTTTAGACCAGACCCATTAAGTCCGAACTTGTTCGGAATTAATGGCTCCGTCTAAATGCAATTTTCTATTTTATAAAGATGGAATATATCTTATCAATAAATTTCATCACCGGATTATTGCGCAGTTTATCCAGGGCGGCCGGATTGACGGAAACAACACTTTCTTTGAATAAGTCTGAAAGTTTTAAATCATTATTACTGCAGACGGCGATGAAATAAAGCGGTTTGCTCTGCCCGGAAAAATAAACCTCTCCCCTGCCTCCGGCCCTGATCAGGCTGGCAATTCCGTTCGTCTGTTCCAGGATATATATATTTTTAAAATACTTTTTTAATATTTCCTCGAATTCGCCGCGGGTGAATTCGCGAAGGTGGTAAGGATTTTTTTGGCCGAACACTTCGCGATTAGGCGTGGAAACCAAAAAAATTCCTTCCTCATCCAAAACTCGGGCGATCCCGGCCAAATATTTTTCCGCATTGGTTAAATGTTCGATAGTTTCGAAGGAAACAACCAGATTGAACGACTTGTCGGCCAGATCGGTCTCCCCTCCTTCCGAAGGAGATCCCCCCTCCTTTCCAAGGAGGGGTTTGGGGGTGGTTGCGAGGGGGTGGGTTTCCTCCGCGTCGCCGACCATAAAAACAATATTGCCGGCAGAATATTTTTCCCTGGCTGCCGCGATCGCTTCCGGACTTTTATCAACCGCCGTAACTTTTTGCGCTCCGGCTTCGGCTAAAATTTTCGAACCATAACCTGATCCGCAAGCAATATCCAGAATATTTTTACCGGCCGCGATTTGCGCCGCTAATTGATAACGAACCAGATGCTCGTCGTAAATAATATTCGAACGATTCTCTTTATTGATGATTAATCTTTCCTCAAAAACCATACTCACGTAACACATATCACGTAACACGTAACATGGCGAAAATAAAAATATTTTTAAAATAATCACCTTTTCTCTTGAATCAAATGTTGTTTTAAAAATTTAGCCAATAAGGATAATTGTTATGTGTTATGTGTTATGTGTTATGTGTTATGTGTTATGTGTTATGTGTTATGTGTTATGTGTTATGTGTTATGTGTTATGTGTTATTTTCCGCTCGAGCTGCCGACAGCTCCGGCCGAATTGCCGACGCTGGTGGAAGCTCCCGGTTCGCTAACGCCTTTAACTATTCCAAAATCGATTTTTTCAATAATTTTTCCCACTTGATCCAGCATATCCTTGGCTCCGGAAAAATCTTTCGTCTCAAAAGACTGAGTCGCCTTATCCAAGGTGGTATTAATATCAGCCGGGGTAGTCGTGGAAGAAGCCGCGGTGGAAGTTGCCAGACTGGAAACACTGTTCGAGGAAACGGTTTGCGGCACCAGTAAAGAAGAGGTAACTACTCCATCATAAGCGGTATTTTTTAAAACGGCATTGGGATCGTAAAGCTGCAATCCTTTGTTATCCTTGCCCGATTCCACGCCATAAACTTTGCCTTCAGCATCCTTTTGCATGCCGCCGATGCCAACCTTGGCATCATCGTTATTCCCGGCCAAATTGCCGTTAGCGTTATTGGCCGCCGCTCCGGAAGCGGGAAGGGCGGAATTTTTTTGCTGCATCTCGCTGATTTCCGAATATCTTTCTTTCACCGTATTAATTTCCTGTTTGAAATTTTGCGCCAGTTGCTCCGCTTTCTTTTGATTTCCCGCGGCATTAAAATTCGGATTGGATAATATTTCTGTGATCTCCCTGGCATGGATGTTCGCCAGCTTCATATCGAGTTTCGCTTTATCCTCCTGATCGAAAGTCATCAGCAACTGGATATTTTCTTTCCAAACTTTGACAATATATAAATTGTCTCCCGGCTTGGAATTTTGGGCCGCCAGCGCGCCCAGGCTGCCGCCGGTCAAAATTATCACTAAACCAATAACGGCCCAAGCGGTGGCCGGCAAAAAAGAAAAAATATTTTTCAAATCATAGGCCATCACTTCGAAAAGATTAACTTTAATTTCCTTGCCGACGGAATTGGAAATTTGCGCCAACAAAACATCCCGGGCCTCCTGTTTCCAGGAAGACTCGGGTCTTGTTTCTTTTAAAATGCTCAACTTTTTAATTAACTCATGATCGGTCATAAGAATGATGGGGACAAACTTTTTTGAAGTTTTAATTGGGCAAATTACGTTGTACTCTTTATACCTAATAATACGTAAAACCGGGTAAAACGTTACAGTTGACAAAACCGGAAAAACCAATCATTGTGATGATCATTTTTTCTCTTCCAGCAGATCTTTCAAAGCCTGCAGGGCGCGAAAAGTCTGCACGCGCACCGAACCGGTTGTCTTGCCGGTTACTTCGGCTATTTCGGCAAAGGATAACTCATCCACAAAGCGCATTAAGATCATTTCCCGATATTCCTCTTTAAGTTTAGCCAAGCCGGCTTTGACCAAGCCCATATCGGATAAAACTTCCGCCTGCTGCTCCAAATTTTGCTTTTCGTCAGAAAGCATTCCTATCACGCCGTTTTCAAAGACATCCAGCCTGGCCTCGGTTTCCCGCAATTGCCGATAATGATCAATGATCAAATTTCTGGCTGTTTTATAGATAAAAGCCCGTAAAGACTTGCTTTCATCCAACCCCTGGCTTTGGGCGTAATTCCAAACCTTAAGAAAAACCGCCGAGGTCAAATCCTTGGCTTCTTCGGCATTGCTAATTTTAAAATAAGCAAAACGATAAATATCGTCCGCGTACAAATCATAAGCCTCGATAAAAGCATTTTTATCTTTTTTCTTGACTCGAAAAAACAATTTTTTGTCCTGTCGGTTCTTATTCATTTGCGTCAGATTACCGCCAATCTCGCGGTTGACAAAAGTAAAAAAATTAATCTGCTAAACAAAAAATCAAGTGCTTACCGCACCTTTTAATTGTTGATAAATTTATTATGAGCATAACACAAAAAATGATTAAAAATCAATAGAGAAATCCGCTCCTGACCGATAAAAAAATATTGGCACGAATAAACTGTTAAATAAAAAATCAATTTCAACTGATTGATAATTAGATCAAATATAAAATGCGGCTTGCCTGAAAAAATACTTGTATTTTTTTTGCAATAGATATATAATTTATTTCACAAAATGACTTTAGTACATAATATCGTGGACAAAAAGTCATAAAAATAGATTTTTGTAAATATATTTTCCCGATAATTACCTCAAAATAGCAAAATGTATGATTTTTAGTCCACTTTATCGTAGACTTAAATCAAATATTAGTTTAATTTAAGCCTGATTAGTATACTTTAGTCCACTATATAGTGGACTAAAGTCATATATTTTTCATTTCCAGTCAAAAATATCCTTTATTTCATACCTATGTCTGATTTTTATCAAATACTAAAACGTGAGATCAAGCCTGGCGAAAACCAGCTCAATACCAAAACAAAGGACGAGGATTTTAATCTTGAAAATGACCCTGTGGATAACTCAATTTCGGAATCAAGAAATAAAATCAAATCTCAAACTCGCGCGGTAAAAAATAAAGTTAAATCCGCAAGAGCTAAGGCCGGGCGGACAATAAAAAACAAGCGCCTTAATAAAAACACAGGGTTGTTTTCACTAAAGGCGGCCAACCCGATCTGGCTGACAATGGCGGAAACCGCCAAGCTGGGCGGAGTGCAAAAACGCACCATCAAGCGAGCCTTAAGATCGGGGCACCTTAAATTTCGAATCGTTGAAGGCCGTTATCAGGTTGATCTGCGCTCAACGCTGGTATATTTTTTTTCCAGAAAAAAACTTTGGAACAAATTAATAGAATCGGGCATCGGGCAGTACGTGGAGAAATGGAGAAATTAGTTGATTAGTTAATTGGTTAATTAGTTGAAGTGATAAAAAAATAATGAACTTTATTTTTGCTACAACTAAGCGCCTTAATCAACTAAATGCCGATAATATTTTAAAAAGGATTGAATAAAAAAATACCCCGCGCTACGGCGGGATATTTTTATTGAGAACTAGAATCTTAATTACATCACGGCTTCCTTGGCAGCCTTGGCCAAGCGGAATTTAACCACAGTTTTGGCCGGGATCTTGATCGATTCACCCGTAGCAGGATTGCGGCCCATTCTCTCTTTGCGATTAACCTTCACCATCTTGCCGAAACCGGGAAGAACGAATTCGCCGTTCGTCTTAACTTCTTTGTAGGCCATTTCCACCACCGCATCCATCATGCCCACAACTTCGCTCTTCTTCAAGCCGGTTTTCTCGGCTAACGCAGACATGATCTGCGCCTTGGTCATTTTCGCCATAATAGTTGGTCATATTCATCGGGTTGCCCCATTTACCCCCGATAAATAAGATTTATTTTAATTAATTAAGATAACTGATTGATTTGTGTTAATTATATTTTTAATTTTTTCCATTCGAATATTTGGGATTCCGTCCGATATTCGGCTGGAAAGATTGATAAAATATAATTTAACTGACAAAATCAAGAAGTTATTAAAATTATAAAAGGGCTTTATGATTGATATTATACACCCCTTATTAAATAAATACAATAAAATCAAGGGTTATCTTAATCTTTTATTTTTTTTGTCAATGAACGGCAGAAAACGTGTTTTTTCTAATATTTAAATATTGCTATTATTAAAGAAAAAAATCCATTGATCTTAATTTTCTATTGACTTTACTTAGTATTGATGATTAAATGAATTGTTGCTCTTTGCACAATTTTTTTTCGAATTCATTGACTTTTCCACAACCCTCAACCCATAAAGGGAGGTTCTATGTTTTCACGATTCGTCCGTCTGGCTTCTGTCGTTTTCGTAACAGTCATTGCCGCCACCGCGTTTGTTTCCGGCCAGAGCGCCGCTCCTCAATCACCGGCATCTGCCAGGCCGGAAATCGCGCAGGCCACCGAACAACAGCCCGCGCCCGCGGCTGCTATCCCCGCGCCCGCCACAACTGGGACCGAGCAATCGGCCAAAGTTGCCACGGCACCGGCGAAAAAATCGATCACCGACGATGCCATTGTCGATTCCATTCTTGAGTCCCTAAAAAACATTAAATCCGGGGATTCAGTGGATTACGACGTAGTAACAATAACTATCAAGCATCAACGTCAGACGACAACCAAATCAGTCGACACTAAGCAGCTGATCGCGGCCACGGACTACGGGTTGATAGCCACGCAAAACATAGTCACCGTAAAAGAAGGGCAGGTGCGGATTATTTCCATTGGCAACGTCGCCGGACAACCGATTTTAAAAATCAAAACAAAAAATTCGGGCGGCAAACCGCAAATGAGCCAAATCTACATTGGCGCGCCAGTGAACACTTTGCCGAAAAATTAAAAAAATATCGGCAAAAAATACCAAAAATCGTGATTTTTTCGGAAATCACGATTTTTTAATTTCCACCATTGACATTTTTTATATAATATGGTAAAGTGAGCAAAACGTTCGCATATTCACAATTTTTTCTTTCACCTTTTCCAGAGGAGGAGTTATGAGCAACAAACTGCTCAGGCTTTCGTTGTTGGCAGCCGTGGTCATTTTCGTGGTTCCGGCACTGGCACAACGTCATTTCAATATGGGCATCGGCGACCAGAAAAATCAGACCAAAGACACTGCCGCGGTGTCTTTGCCCGCTCCCGCACCCGCCCCGGTCTGGGTCATCATTGACACTTCCGGACGGGTCTTATCGGAAAAGTTCGATACCATAGTTGTTCGAATTCAGGTAAGAAACGTCAAGCAGGCGATCCGCCCCCTTGATAAAAACAATCCCCAGGATAGCGCCGCTTACAATCAGGGATGCCGAGCCGCGCGGTTTGACGCGACCAGAACCGTAGTCGTCCAAACCTACATCAATAAAGACATCTACGGAAAATGGAGCAAAGTTCAAACCGGCCCCACCGTTTTAAGGGAAGACACAACCAATACCCCGATACCGCCGGCAAAATACTGATTTCAATCGTGTTATTCATGACAATTTCATTACCTTTTTTATTCAAACGAGAAAGGGTCGCCATGAAGAAAAGAGTTGCCGCTTCCGTTGTCGTAATTTTCATCATTGTCTGGATCTTCCTTCCCAAAATAAAAAAGGCTCACCGCAATCGCGAGGCGGTGAAGATTCAAAAAAGGGTTCGCCAGTTTCGCTAATCCCGCCAACTTCGGCAAAAACACTTATCCCCGCTTCACTTCGAAGCGGGATTTTTTTATTTTTTCAAAAATAAAGCCCGCTGTTTTCCAAACCAGCGGGCTGATAATTGTTAAACAATGATTTACCGCATCTTTTCGTAAGTCCAATCCAACACTTCTTCGGTTTCCGCGAAAGATAAGCATGAATCCGTTACGGAGATTTCCGGATCCATTTCGGAAAAACGCTGTCCTTGATGTTTTTGCGCTCCCCCTTTCAAATATGATTCAAGCATCCCGCCAATAATCGCCGAATTTCCATCACAACGCTGTTGAACGACTGCTTTCCAGACATCGATCTGCCTTTTATGCTCCTTGAGGGAATTTCCATGGCTGGCGTCAACGACTACTGCTGCCCGCAAACCTGCCTTCTTGTAGCACGCGATCGCCCGATCGATTTCTTCCGGATGATAATTGGTCCTGATCGCGCCGGAAAAGATATTCGCTGCCGCTTTGATTATCTGCTCGTCGACGTTTCCCTCGCGGAGTATTTTCTCCATCGCTTCGACTTCTCCGGCGCAATAATCGGATCTTTTGCCGCCGCGCAGGATAAGGAACGTATCAAGATTGCCGGTCGCGTGAATTTCCGCCACCCGGCCGTTCAAAGCCGGACCCGGAAAGGCGCGCCCGCTTTTAGCGATGTATTTTATCGCATTGACAGCCGAACCGATATCGCCGCTGGTGGCATTCTTGATGCCTACCGGCATTGACATTGCCGAAGCCATGCGCCGCAATGTCGTCGTTTCCGCGTTTCTGGCTCCCAGCCAGGCGGCCGAAAGCAAGTCGGAAAAATATTGTTCGCTGACCTGATCCAGCGCCTCCGCGGCGACCGGTAAGCCCAATTTTACTATTTTCCACAGCAGATGCCGGCTCTTTTCCATGCTCATCGCCAAATTGCACGTACCGTCGCCCGTCCAGTCGTTAGCCGCCCCTTCCCAGCCGGTTTCAGTCCGCGGTTTTTCAAAGCAGAGACGGATGACCACGAAAATCTTGCTCTGGTATCTGTCAGCCAGCTTAAGCAAGCGTCCGGCATACTCCAATACCGCTGCTTCATTATGGACCGAGCAAGGTCCGACAATCGCCAAAAATCGCGGGTCGCGGCCATCAAGGATATTCTTGATGGTTTCCCGAAACCCCAAAATTTGCCGGTCCAAATCCGGATTCAGCGGATACTTTTTCCTTATTGCTCGCGGCGACGGCAGGATTTTCACTTCTTTTGTCCGCAAACCGTCCGTCGGGCTCCTGAAAATCGAGACGAATCTGTTCATTAGTCCTCCCATAGTTGGAAAATAATGAGTAAACTTCAGTTTAACAATTTTTTTGTCAAAGAGCAAAAACAAACCGGCCTTCGCTTGAGGCGAAAGCCGGTTATTATATCAATTTACTGATTACTTCTTACTGATGATTGACACAATTAAAACCCAGCTTCGCCGTCGAGGTAAAGTAAAAGCTCCAGCTGGTTTTAATTATTAATTTTTCCATATTATTATATTATCTTATAACTAAAAAATTGTCAATTACCCCTTATAATTTTCCCAAATTTAAAGCCCTACGATAAATTGTAGGGCTGTGTTGTGTGCCAGGATAAATTTCTCCGGGGTCTCTTTAGGGCACGTAGACATGCCGGAGGGTGAACGATTTCTTCTTCGTCCCAGAATTCTTCTCGAACAACTGGGTCGAAGTCGCTTTTAGAAACCTTCCTAAGAACAACCAATGTCAGCGGCAGGGTGGAGCAAGAGATGCTCCTACAAGATGGTGTTTTCTGTCCAACCATTGGTTACCGAACAGGCAACCCATCTTATAATCATTAGATCGGTACTTCTTGCTGGTCCTCATTAGAGCTCGATTTGAGGGGCAATCCACCGTTCCTTCTTAATGATATTATCATAGTAGCACGGATACAAAAAAATGTCAATGCCTTAAAACTAAAATGGTCGATACTTTAATATTTATTATTTAAAATTAGCTAAAAATATTAATAATTTCCCAAGCTTTGTACCATTTATATTAAGGAATTACCCTCCCCAAACCCCTCGCGCTTGCCCGCCTCGGGCGGGTTCGAATCCTTCCCGGACAAAACAAAAAAGCCCGAAAGGGCTATTTTATTTTTCCCGCCTTCGCTCGTCTTGGTGGGCATTGCCCACCGAAGCCGAGCTACGGCGAGGCGAAGGTGGGCCGGGAAGGATTCGGACCTTCGAAGGCGTAAAGCCAGCAGATTTACAGTCTGCCCCAGTTGACCGCTTTGGTACCGACCCAGGTATTAACAATTAACTATTAACATTTTACAATTAACTAATTAAGATAGCAATGATTTTTTAAAACCTCCAAGTTGTCTTGATATTGATTCGCATCTGTTTATCATTATTTGAAAAATTTCACTGTTTATCAAATTTGTTTTAAACATCGCATCAAGACAAGCAGCCACTTCATTCGCCGAACCCAATGATTTTTCCAAATATCTCGCGAATTCCTTATCTGACTTTACCGCGGATCCTTCGGCAATATTTAAAATAATTGAGAGACCGGCTCTCCTTGCCTGATCCTTAATAACAGAATCGCTCAATCGATCAAGGATGCTCAATAGAGAAATATAAAATTTTACAGCATCTTTATAGACAGAAAAATCAAAAAATCGATAAGTTCTCATAACCCTCCTTAATGAGTTAATTGTTAACTGTTAAAGGTTAACTGTCATTACCTGAGCCGTTGTCGGGAATCGGACCCGAGACCCCCTCCTTACCATGGAGGTGCTCTACCAGCTGAGCTACAACGGCCTTCTCAATTTTCGAAGTACGATTTTCTATTTTCGTTTTTTTCCAAGCCTCTTACTAAAAATGCCGCCGAAAAGCGGCCAAAAATCTATTGATTTTTACTATACGTCCTCATTAACAAAAAGGTTAGAAATCGAACTCTCCCTTCACTCTGTCTTTCTCATTTCTTTCAACTGTATCCTGATATCTTTTTATTGCTATTTCAGCGGTTGTAACCCATCCGCTTTGACTTGCGATATGGCTAAATCCGTATTTCTCCATTTCATTAGCCGCAAGTTGTAACATTTTTAATTCATTAGTAATATTAGGGTTTTTTTGCAGAGTGCCGATCTTACTAAAATCCGGCTTAAAAGAAGCTATATTACCATCACTGTCGAAAAAATAAAACTTATTATTGTTTTCCCAAAAATGCCCTTTAGCATTCTCTAGGCTTTTAGATTCTCCTTTATTAAGGGTATCTTTGGGGCAGGCAATCTCTTTGTGCAGTCTTATCCAGGCCGCGACATTAGGGACCCATTCGCCTTCGTGTTCTTTTTCTAAATTTTCCGCCTGTTCAGGAGTAACGCCTGTAATGGCATAATCAGCTCCGCCTTTGATTAATTCCGCCGCCGCCTCTCTTCTGGTTTTATCCAAATCTTCACCTAACATGTTAGGTTCTTTTTCCATAAATTTATTAACTTTTCTGCCAAACGGGAATTAATCCTGATTTAGCGAAAGTTATTTAATTGATGTCATTAATCACTCCAGTTGATCGATTTGTCCCTTAAATTCCGCTAATTTGCCGTTTTCCGGATTAACTGCGGTTAATTTATCAAAGGCGTCCAGAGCGGCGATTTTATCTCTATTCATTATACTTATTTCCAAAAGCGAGTCAAGATAACGCGGGTTGTTCGGCGCTAATTTGGCCGCCATTTTGATGGTCTCCAAGGAACTCGCTGCTTCGCCCGTATCGCGATAAATGGCCGCCAGGTCATAATAAATTTCCGCTTGCTGGTCCGACTCTTCGTTGCCCAAAAGTTTCAAAACATGGACAAAAGCCTGTTTCCCTTCTTCGTATTTTTTATTGGCCGCGTAAAGATTGCCCAAGACGATGAAAGCTTCCGCGGACCTGGGTTCCAATTCGATTATCTTGATCAAATTAGCCTCTTTATCGGCAAAATTTTCCCGGTCATCCAGAGCGGAATTTTTGGCGAGCAGCCCATCGATCATCGTCTGTTTGTCTTCGGGAGGAAGAGCGGACGGACGGCTGTAATTCTTTTTGGCCTCCTGCAATTTACGCTGGATGAATTTGAATAGCGCGCCGATCCCGCCGCCGAGAAAGCTAAAAAACTTACCCAGACGAACCTTCCATTTGGCCATGCTTTTTTGCATCCGGCCGGTAATAATCTGCTCTTTGAAACGCGCTTCCTTTTCCGCCGGCATATTTTCCACGTCAATATTGGCCAGGGCCGGAAATTTCCGCACGATGACGACAATAATAATGAAGAGACTGAGGCAAATTAGAATTAGAGGGATGATATTATACATGAAATCATAGAGCATGGAACATAGAGCATGGAACAGGCATTTAAAATTTGTTCTTTGCTCTTTGTTCTTTGCTCTGCAGGTAAAAATTCCATCTATTAAATTACTGGATAACAATTTTCAACCTAAATCCCCCGGCAAATCTTGTAAAATTCTTCCGCATCCAAACTGGCGCCGCCCACCAAAAGTCCGTCCATATTTTCCAAATTACTGAATGATTTGACATTCTTGCCGGTAACACTGCCGCCATAGACGATCTGGAAACCTTTTTCCACCGCCTGCATCCCGAACATATCATCCAGGGCCAAACGGATGATCTTGTGGGCATAGGTGGCCTCGGAAGGCTCAATGGCCGTGCCTGAACCGATCGCCCAAACCGGTTCATAAGCGACAATGATCCGCTGGCTGGCCGAAATATCGATCCCGCCCAAAGCCTGCTGCAATTGATTCAAGAGCACGAAATCGCGCCGGTCGGTTTTGCGGTCTTCGTTTTCTTCGCCGATGCAAACCACCGGCACCAGCTTTTCGGTATTCAAAACCTCGCGGACCTTCTGGTGGATCATCGCGTAATTTTCCAAGAGATATTTTCTCCGCTCCGAATGGCCGATGACCACGTATTGGCAGCCGGTCTCGATCAGCATCTGCGGCGAAACCTCGCCGGTATAGGAGCCGCGATCTTCCCAAAAAACGTTTTGCGCGCCCAATTTCAAATTGCTTTTCTTGATCACTTTGTCCACTTCGGTCAAGGCTACTAAAGTCGGGCAGACCACTACTTCTTTACCATCCTCCTTGAAATCTTGAAATTTTTCCACCATTTCTTTGGCCAGCGCCACGCTCTCCGCCAAGCCCTTTTTCATTTTCCAGTTGCCAATAATTATTTTACCGGCCTTTTTTTCCTGTTTAGACATAAATAAATGAAATTAGAAATTAGAAATTAGAAATTGCCAAGGCGTCAAATTTCCAATTTCAAATTTCAAATTTCTGGTTAAGCCTCTTTGATATTATATAATAAAATTATCCTAAAGTCTAATGATCATTTATTGCCAACTATAATTATCATACGCCCATTTCACCAATTTTTTAGTTTCCGCGAAACGATCTTCATCGGAATTAGTCCCCATCACCACGGAAATTATTTTATGGCCGGCTTGATCGGCGAATTCTCCCACAAAACAATAACCGGCGTCTTCAGTATGGCCGGTCTTGCCGCCGATGATATTGATGCCATCAATCGGAAAAACCGAAAGCAGCGCGTCGGTTGATTGCACTTTGACGTCTCGCCCGCCCGCGGTGGAAAATTCGTAAGTAGCTTCGATAGTGGTATCGCGGATCATCTGTTTAGCCAAACATCTCTTGGCCAAAATCAAAACTTCCTTAGCCGTGGAAACATTGCCATTGCTCAAGCCGGAAATATCTTCAAATTTAGTGTTAGTCAGGCCAAAATCATGCGCCTGCCGGTTCATTTTGTCCACGAATTCCGGTTCGCTAAAACCGGCCGACTTGACCATGGCTACGGCCGCCGTATTATCCGAACCGACTAAAGTCAAATAAAAAAGATCTTTGACCTTGACCTGGTCGCCGGGGTAAATATAGCTTCTGCCGCCAACGCGCACATCTTCTTTCTGTAATTCATAAATTTTCTCCCAATCCGGATTAGTCTCCAAAAAAACTAAAGCAGTCATTAATTTAGTAATGCTGGCGATCGGCCTAATGACGCTCGACTGGTCATCCCATAAAACCGTATTACTGTCTCGGTCAATAGCAATGCTGGAAGAAGCGTTAATTTCGAGGTCAATGCTATCAACAACCTTCTTGGGTGTAATAATTTTAACCTGATTCGGCGGCAAATTATTCTCCGGAAAAAAAGAAACATAAGTCTGTTCGGGGAGAGACGATATTTGCTCCATCGCGCCCAAAACAGCGCCAAAGCGGGGAAAATCTGAAACACCCGCCAGGCGGTTATCGCCGATGGCGGGAAAGATATTGGCTAACAATGAAGTCACGATAAAACCGATGGCGGCCGGAATTGTCATAATCGAGTTAAGGTTATGGGTTTAATTTTTTTAATTTCATCTTTCCAAAGTTCGTCTCTATAATATTCTCCAATTTTAACAGGATCGGCTTTTTCCAAATATTGATTATTTCGCCGCCGAAAAAAGACTGAGCCGGCTTTGTTGAGGAAAAAATTCACCAACATCAAGTCGGTTGGCGGCGGCGTCATTGTGCCATAAAATCTTTCATAGGCTTTTTTAGTTCGTTCGCCAGTCATCTCGGCGATTTGCAATATATTAAACTGCTCATCGCTCATATGCTTAGGCGCGGTTTTCCAGTTTTTCCATTCCTCATAGTCGTTTCCCCAAATCGATTCCAAATCATCCGCTGACTCATGTTCGGCAACGGCGCTTTCGGCCTCATGCTCAATAGGCATAAATTTTAGATTAATTATTTACGCAGCTTTGTTGTTTTCCTCGCCACTTTCTTCGTCATCCTCATCGTCCTCATCATCTTCATCCTCAAATTCTTCTTCCTCCTCGGCGACATTTTCCTCCGGCGCGGCCGAAGAATCACTGGACAAATCAAGCGCCGGCTGGTTGGCGCCAAACTTTTCGGCCAGCGGATTGTCTTCGAGAATCCTATCAATAGTATCATCTTTGCTTAATTTGTCATAGTCAGGCAATTCCTTGACATCATTTAAGCCCAGGAAGCGCAAAAAATCAAATGTCACCGTGTAATAACTTTCGTCTTTTTTTCTATCCTCCTTGACATCAACCAAACCTCTGATCAATAAATTACGTAATATTAGCGAACAATTAATACCACGAATCCGGTCCAGATCAGTCTTGGAAACCGGCCCGCGATAAGCGATGATCGTCAAAGTTTCCAAGCTGGGCCTGGTTAATTCCCCGGTTGTTTCATCTTTGACAAATTCTTGGATCAGCGCGGCGTTTTCCGGCGAAGTTACCATTTGGAAGCTGGAACCGTTCTTGATGATCTGGGTGCCGGCATTTTTTTCCTTATACTCCACAATTAATTTTTCCCCTGCCGTTTCAACTTCCTTAACCTCGCCTTTGATCAGATCCGCCAATTCTCTAGCCGACATCGGCCGCCCGGAAACAAATAATAATGACTCAATTTTAGATTCTAGATTGTTCATAAAATTATGCGCTTCAAAATATTAACCCAATTGCCAAATTGTTAAATTGTTACATTGTTACGCAACGCAATAATTTCCTTCGTAGCGCAACAATGTAGCAATGAAACAATTCAATTTATTTCTTTACGGCTAATTAATATTTCCGCAAACAGCTCCTCTTGTTCTACGGAAATAGTTTTTTGCTTCATCAATTCCAAAACGGCCAAGAAACTGACGATCACCTCGGTTTTCGACTCGGCTTTGGCCAAAAAATCCCGGAAACTTAAATTTATTCTGGCTAAAAGCGCATCACAGATTCCCTGAATCTTTTCTTCGATATTAACCTTGACTTGAATGGTCTCTTCTTCTAATTTAACTATTTTTTTATTGACCAGAAATTCCCTGAAAGCCGCGGCTAATTGTTCTTTGGCCAATTTCTTGGGCGGGGCGAAAAATTTATCTTCGGCGCCGATCATTTTCCATAATTTTCGCTCGGCGGGGGCGAACATAAAACGCTTTTCTTTCAATCGGCTTTCTATTTTTTTCATCGCTTCCAGAAATTCGCGATACATCTTCAACTGGCGTTCCAGATCGTCCTCGTCAACTTCCTCGGCCGGAAAAAGATAAGGCAAAAGGGCGCGGGATTTGAGATAGAGCAATTTGGCGGCCACCACTAAAAAATCCGCCATGGAATCCGGATCAATCTCGCTGGTTGTCCTGATGAATTCCACGTATTGATCGGCGATCTTAGCCAGCGATATTTCGGCAATATCCATCTTTTCCGCCTCAATTATCTTTAATAATAAGGAAAGCGGACCTTCAAATTTTTCCAGTTTTACGTTTATCATTTCGAAAAACTTGGTTATATAATGCGAATACCACGAATTATACGCGAATACCACGAACTATTTAACGAATTTCTGACGATAATTCGTTCTGCCTATTTGTAGTATTCGCGAAGAATTCGCAGTATTCGCATCATGTTAGTATTTTATCAGAAAAAACCTATCCCCGAAAGCCCATTTATCCACCGAATTGTCTCGCTTTTTAAAACTAAATACAATACGTTCGTGTCGAATTTTGTTCGTAGTATTCGCGTATAATTCGTAGTATTCGCATTATGTACCCAAATCGGGCAAAAAAATAACGCCCGCTAACGAAAATCCGCTTTGACCCTTGCGGGCAAAAGCGGATCCTCCTCGTCCGGGCGAATTCCGCCCGCGATAATATACTGCCTATATTATTTCTTCTTTTTCTTCGAAGCCTTTTTCTTGGACTTCTTGGCAGCCTTTTTTTTCTTGGCCATTTTTTTATTCGCGCCAGGCTTCATCTTAATTGGTGAAGATGGGCGTGTATTAGTTAACTTCACTTTTTTATTAATGCCGAAACTGGCTAAAACCGCGTTTTCCAGGCGGAGAAAATCCTTAACACTCAATTCTATCGAATGATTGAAGCTTCCCGAAGAAAATACCGCTTTTTTCAATCCGGCCAGCTTTTTTTCCGCTAAGATCGGCAATTTATGAAACCCTCCAAACGCTGTAACCCCTTGATCTTTAAGTTTTAAGATTTCCTTCATTACCTTTTCCGAAGGGATTTGAACGGTTTTTACTTTAACCCCGGCTTCTTTTTCAATCGCCTGCTTGATCTTGGCAAAATCCAAATTTTGGTTAGCCGGCAGGCAAACGATATAATAATAATTGTCCGCCTTGACCAAAAGCGACTTGACGATCTCATCCATTTTTCTTTTCAAAGTATTGGCAACGTCGATCGCCGTGTAAACTGTTTTGTGCTCTAAAACTTTCGGACTGATTCCTCCGGCTTCCAAATACTTGATCAGCGCGGTCGGCATTTTTTTTCCTTTGTCCTCCGTAGCTTTGGCGGAGAAGGATTCTGACTTGCTCATAATCACATTATAGCACGTTTATTTTTTTTGGGAAGAGATTTTTCCATTTTTCCCCTTTCGTCGTATTACACATCATACCACAGAAAAAAATTTTTGCAAAGAATTTTCGCGGAAATTGGAAAATTTGAAATTAAAATAATTGATTGATCAAAAAATCTTCCGCTCAAGGCGGAAGATTTTTTAAATTCCAATTTTCAAATTTTCCAATTTTCTAATTTCCCTTTACCGGCGTAATAAATATTTGCCGCTTCAAACACTGATAACCGGCATCATGCGCGGATGAATTCGCGCCAACGCTGGCTGGATAAGTCATGCCGAGATTTTTATCTCTACCAATGTTAGAAGTCCTAAAATTAGCGCAAATTTCATAGGTGGTCGTACCCGTAACATTATAAACAAAGGCCTGGCCGGTCTGGCTGTCTTTTAATAGATCGGCGGTCAAATAAGCGCAATCAGCTTGCATCGCGGCAAAGTTGGGCGGAAGTTTTGTCTTTTCCCGATAATATTGATCAGCGCAAGAATCGATCGTGTAAAAATTATTGATCACCTGCTCGTCTAATCTTCTGTTCCGCGCTTCGCCCGGCGTGGCGGCGACAAAGAATGAAGCGACGAAAACTATCACGGTTACGGCCAGTGTGGCGATAAAAAATATTTTTAAGGTTTTATCCTTAACGTTTTCCACAACCGCGCGCCGGATATCATAAAGATAGAATCCGAACACTGCCGCAGCAATTACCAGGACAGAAATTGTTTTCAAAATAAATTTCATCGTCACTTCGCCATTTAAAAAATTATTGACAAAAGCGATCAGCCAGCCGATAAAGATGCAGAAAGAAACAAAAAGTATCAAATAAGTCAGCCAGCGGCGGATGCCCGAATCTTTTTTCAATTCTCCTTTAAATAAACTTCGTTGAATCAGCCAGCTGATCCCATAAAAAATCGGGGTAGAGACCAGCAAAGCCGAGATCGCGAATTTCAAAGCATTTTCATCATAGCTTCCCGAATAAGCGACGATCACATCAGCGATGTTCTTGTTGATGATCTGAAACAAGATTATGCCGAAAGAAACCGTCATAAACCCCAACGAAACCAGATGAATGAGATAAAAGAACACGAATTTGGCCGCATTGCTTTTGACCGGCGCGGCAGCCGCGGTGGATTGGTCCATAAAAATCAATTATTAATTATAAATGATAAATTATAAATGTCTTATTTTCTAGCTTAAATTATACTATTTATTGCCAGATAAAGCAAAAAGAGGCTGATTTCGCCTCTGTTTTCATCATTTTTAAAATTTACTAAAAACCGATACTGCGCCATTGGAAAATTTCGGATAAGACGCGCAGCGTATTTTTTGTCATCCTGAGCCCCTGGCGAAGGATCTATTTTGCAGAAACGCAGACTTGCTTCAATAAAAATTTTTGACGAAGAACCGCGTGCTTCTCGGACAATAGATCCTTCACTCCGCTACGCTCCGTTCAGGATGACAAAAGGAAAAAACGTTGCGCAACAATGTAACAACAAAACAATGCCGGGAATAGACCAACCCCGTCGCCGAACTCGGCACCCCTCCCCCACGCATCGCTATCGCTTTGCGGGGCGGACAAGAGGGGACTTTTTTATTTCTCGTCTATCTTTATATGAAGCTCTTTAAGCTGTTTCGGGTTGACTTCTGAGGGCGAGTCCATCATCACGTCGCGGCCGGCGCCGTCCTTGGGGAAGGCGTAGATGTCACGAATTGAGTCCAAATCGAAGAAAATCATCAGCAAGCGGTCAAGGCCAGGAGCGGCGCCAGCGTGCGGCGGAGCGCCATATTCAAACGCCCGAAGCATGGCGCCGAATTTGGCATCAACTTCCGCTCGCTTATAACCGGCGATTTCAAAAGCGCGATACATAATTTCCGGTTCGTGATTACGAACCGCACCAGAAGTAATTTCGTAACCATTAGCCACTAAATCGTATTGATAAGCCAGAATTTCCAGCGGATTTTTGGTATTCAAAGCTTCCAAACCGCCTTGGGGCATGGAAAAAGGATTATGACTAAAATCAATTCTCCCCTCTTCGATTTCCGAATATTCATACATCGGGAAGTCAACCACCCAGGCGAAGGCGACCTCTTGGGGATTTTTCAAGCCAAGCAAAGTTCCGCATTGGCTTCTGACCGCGCCTAAACTCGAGCAAACCGTGCGGAAATTATCAGCACCAAAAAAGATAATATCGCCTGTTTTAGCGCCAAGTTCCTCGATCAACCGCTTAGTCAACTCATCACCCAAAAACTTAATGATGGGCGAATTGGGACCTTCTGGCTTCATCTGAATGTAGGCCAACCCTTTGGCTTTTTTAGTTTTGGCCAATTCGGTCAGATCATCGATAATACTGCGGGTAAATTGATTGCCGCCATCAACTTTCAAAGCATGCACCACGCCGCCATCTTTAATGGCGTTGGCAAAAACCGAAAAACCGCAATCCTTGACCATTTCAGTTACCGGCTTGATCGGCAGATCAAAACGCAGATCTGGCTTGTCCGAACCATATTTGGTCAGCGCTTCCTGATAAGCGATCTGGGGGAATTTATCCCACTTGATCTTTTTATCAGTGAATTTTTTAGTCAGTTCGATCATCAACGGCTCGATCATCGCCCAAACGTCTTCCTGATTGACAAAACTCATTTCCATATCAATCTGATAAAAATCCCCCGGATGGCGGTCGTTACGGGGATCTTCGTCGCGAAAACAAGGCGCGATCTGAAAATAGCGGTCTAGCCCTGCTACCATCAATAATTGCTTGAATTGCTGGGGCGCCTGGGGCAGGGCGAAAAACTTTCCCGGATAAACGCGGGACGGGACAAGATAATCACGCGCGCCTTCGGGCGAAGAATTGGCCAAAATCGGCGTCTGCACTTCGATAAAATCATTTTTATGAAAATATTCGCGGATCGCGGTAATGACCTCATCGCGCTTTTTCATGATGTTCTGCAATTTTTCCCGGCGCAGATCAAGAAAACGATATTTCAAACGGATCTGTTCGTTGGCCTGGCTTTCTTTTTCTTCCTCAAGCTCGAAAGGCAAAGCTTTGGACTTGCTTAAAATTTTCAACTCGGCAACTTCAATTTCAATTTCGCCGGTGGCCAACTTGGTATTAATCATCTCGGCCGGCCTCGCGGCTACTTTGCCTTTAATATTGATCACCCACTCGCTTCTTAATTGATCAGCGTTTTTCATTACCTCGGCGCTAGTGCCATGATCCAAATCAAATTTGATCTGCGTCACGCCATAGCGGTCGCGCAAATCGATAAAAATCACTCCGCCGTGGTCTCTACGGCGATAAACCCAGCCGGAAAGCTCGACGGCCTGGCCGATTTGTTCTTTTCTTAATTGTCCGCAGGTATGAGTTCGCAGCATAGTAAAATAGTTAATTAGTCAATTAGTCACTTAGTTGAAAAATAGATTGCCGCTGGTTTGCTCTTCAACTAAGTGACTAATTGACTAATTTCCTAATTAAATTTAAATATTTATCTTTAGTGTAATATCGCGCCGAAAAAATTTTAATAGTCAGTGTAAATTAAAAACCGCCCTTGCCAGATAAACACAAAAATCGTGTCGATCTTGCAAGGGCGTTTTAAGGAACTGCCGCTGGATGCTCTTTCGAGTATAAATTTTTAGATTTCGAGCAAATTTTGAAAAAAATTTTGAAGGTGATGTGGTTCATCAGCTGAAAAATTTTTTAAAAAATTTGCCGAAAGATAAAGATTTAGACCGAAAACGGCATTCAGCGGCAGTTCCTCCTACGCGGTGCCACCTCGCTTTTGTCTTATAACGCTCAAACGCGCTATTGGTTCGATAACGGGAACTCCCGGAGGGTTCTACTCCGTCAAAATAACGTTTCTTCCCCCGCTCGGCCGTGTTAGCGGCCTCATTGCTTTGTTATTTAATATAATAACAAAAATGCCGACATTTTGTCAATGTGTTGGCCGATAACTTATAGCCATATGTTTATTTAACAAAAATAGCATTATTGAATTTACTGAGATTTAATGGTATCATAAAAGCTTGTTTTATAGATAAGCTCCACAATCTATGAAAAAAATCATTTCGCTTTACGGCTTGCCGGCCTGCGGCAAGACAACGCAGGCGGAAAAATTGGCTAAAAAATACGGGCTATACCAATTCGGCATGGGCGACAGGATTCGCGCCGAAATTCAGGCTGGCACCGAGCTGGGCAAAAAAATCAAAATCATGCACGACTCCGGCGTTTTAATTCCCGACGATTTAATGATCCAAATAATTCAAAACTGCGGCGAGCAAGCCAAAAAAACCGGCATTGTTTTCGATGGTTTTCCGCGCATGATAAGTCAGGCGGAAATGCTTGATAAAATTTTGTCTCAAGCGGGAAAAAAAATTGAAAAATTTTTCTATCTGAAAATAAGCCGCGAGGAAGCCATAAACCGGATAAACAAACGTACCGCCCTTACCGGCCGAGTGGATGATAAAGACTTGGAAGCCGTGAATAACCGCTTTGGCGTCTTTCAGGAGCAATCAACCGGGCTAATCGATTACTATCAAAAACGAGGGGAATTAGTCGAAATCGACGGCGAAAAAAATATCGAGGAGGTGTTCCTCGAAATTTGCGCGCATTTAGAGTAATAAATATTAGATCTCCTTTTATTTTCTCCTTAACTCTTCAAATTCTTCTAAAGAGAACCCGAGAATGGCAGCAAACTTATTAGAAAAAATTTCAAATTGATTGACGACTTTAACACACCCCGCCTCGCCGGGCTCGGCACCCCTCTCAAGAGGGGATTTTTTTTCCAAGCCATCTAAAAAATCTTTGAGCAGATTGAAGATTTCTTCGTGACCGTCAATCTCCCCTTCGCGGGTCATTTTCTCAACTAGCGCCAGGGTCTGATTGGCAAGAGATACTTTTTCTAAATTTTCCTTGATATTGGGATAAAAATTTTCCCCGGTGGCCGTGCCGACATAATTAAGGTCTTTACCGGTTACAACCATTAGACGCGACAAGGTGAGCGGTTCGATGTGGCCGGAAAGTTTTGATTTTAATTTTTTGGCGCCGCGGGCGACCAATTCCAATTTTCCCCGGTCCTCGCTATAACAAACAATCCGGGAATCGTTTTCCCGGAAATCCTGACGGTTGAGTATAATAACTTTTGTATTAAATGTTGCTTCGTGCATAAAATCAAGATTAGAACAAAGAACATCGAACAAAGAGCAAAAACTTGCCAATCCTTGCTCTTTGCTCTATGTTTTATGCTCTATCTAAGTATTCTTGCAATAATAACATTGCCGCCACCTCATCGCGCGATGCTTTAAGATCCCCTCCCGGCAGGGCATCCGCGGCTTTGCTCGACAAGCGCTCATCGACCAAAACGATTTCTTTCTCCGGCAATTTATCTTTTATCTCTTCAATAAATTCCAAATACTCCGGTGCTATTCCGTCTTTAAGGCCGCGCATTTTGATCGGCTGGCCGATCACTAAAACATCGGCGTTTTCTTCAACCGCCGTTTCCACCAAGTCATGCACGCCGCTAACCGTCTTAAAAGGCGTAGCCATTCTGGTTTCGCTGTCGCCCAGCGCCAAACCGACGCGCTTCGCGCCCCAGTCCACCCCGAGGTAAATTTTTAACTCTAAGCTCATAAAACACGCTTGTCATCCTGAGCGCCGCGCGAAGGATCTATTAAGTAGGAAACACAAACTTTATCGACAAAAATTTCTAAAGAAAAAAATTGAATTTCTCGGATAATAGATCCTTCGTTATCCGCCAAGGCGGATTCCTCAGGATGACAAAAAAATTATTCGGTGATAACAATATTCCCCTTCTCCGTGATCGCCACGGTATGCTCGAAATGCGCCGAGAGCGAATTATCGGCCGTGACAATGGAAAAGCCATCCGGACCGCTTTTAGTGTCGGCGCGGCCCATATTCACCATCGGCTCGATGGCGATCACCATGCCCGGCCGCAATTCCGTGTCGCGGATGCCATAGGAAACAAATTCATAATTGAAAACTTCCGGCTCTTCATGAACCTGATGGCCGACGCCGTGTCCGACCAGATCGCGAACCACCGAGAAACCGGCTTTCTCCACAAAATTTTGCACGGCAATGCCCAGCTTGTTCAAAGTTCCGCCCGGCTTGGCTTCTTCAATGGCGATTTCCAAGGCTTTTTTGGTAACCTCGATCAATCTTTTGGCGTTCTTGCCGATCTTGCCGACCGGAACCGTTAAGGTCATGTCCGTGTAAAAACCGCCCAAGGCCGAATAACGGTTTTTGGCCTTAATTTTCTCGGCCGCGCGGCCTCCAACCGGATATTCCATGCCCAAATCCAGGCCAATAATATCGCCTTCTTTGAGTATGCGCCCCGGGATCGGCAGCCCGTGCACAATCTCGTTATTGATCGAGGCGCATAAGGCGGTCGGAAAAAACCGGCCGTTAGCCACTTCATAATTTTTAAACGAAGGCCGGCCGCCGGCGGAGTCGATTAATTCGCAGGCCAAATTTTCCAATTTTTCCGTGCTGACTCCGGGTTTGACTTCGGCGGCGATCCGGCGCAAAATTCGGGACAATATCTTGCCGCCGGCCCGAAGCACGATTATTTCATCTTTAGTCTTGATGGTAATCATTAATTTAAAAAAGTCTTTGCGATTTTAAGATACTTAATCGGGTAATTAGTTAATTAGTTACTTAGTTTAAAAATAGATAAGCTTCATTATTATCCGTGAACTTCGTTGCGATACAACTAAGTACCTAATTAACTAAGCGACTAATAACCCCTGCCATACTTTCAAATTTTAAAAATCCGTGAAGTTTAACGCCGCACTTTATCCAGATTGCTTAGGATATCTTTTTCAACTTTAGCGATATTCTGCTCGCCGTTTATCCGAAATAACATATTCCTCGAGGAAAAATAATTCAAAACCGGATCATTCTCGCGGTGAAAATTACGCAAGCGGCGGGAAATCGACTTTGGCTCATCGTCAGGACGGCGCTCAATTTTATGGCCGCAAGAATCGCAGACCCCCTTCTCGCGCGGAGGATTTACTCCAAGATGATAGGTCCGGCCGCAAGCGTAACAGACTCGGCGCTTGCCCAGGCGTTTTCTCGCTTCTTGCGCGCTGATATAGATATAAAAAACCAGCACATCTTTTTCTCCTTCATGAAATTCGCGCAAAATTTCTTCCAGGATGCGGATCTGTTTAAAGTGCCGGGGGAAACCGTCAAGAATAAAACCTTTTTTAGTGTCAGGCTGGCGCAGCCGTTTTTCCATCACTCCTCTCATTAACTCATCGGACACCAAACTCCCTTGATCCATTTTTTTCTTGATCGCTTTTCCGATCTTGGTTTTATTTTTTATTTCCAGGCGCAATAACTCGCCCCCGGAAATAGCCGGAATTTTCAACCGTTCGGCTAATTTATCGGTTTGCGTTCCCTTGCCCGACCCGGGAGGACCCATAAAAATTAATATCATCTTCTTCCTCTTTTTCATGTTCATTGCTTAAAAAATCATTAACTGATATTTATCAAATTAAGATTTAAAAATTATGCCGACGTAAAGTCGGCATCCCGAGCTTGCCTCGGGAAGAATTAATAAATTATCTGCCAAAACCCAAAGGTTTAGCTGGAGGTTTGATTCCCGGCGTACCAGCCGCCGAGGCATAATCGCTTTTCTTGGCGAAACCGGTCCTGGCCGAACCGTACCTCCCCTTGGCAAAACCGAGTTTGCTTCTAACTTTGCCAACCGCCGCCCGGCCGACTTCGCCTTCGGTGGTTCCGCCCACCAAAGAAACGCGGGAACGGCTCTCCACTTCGCCGCCGGCAAAAGCCGAGCGGGAAGTTCGATAACCGGTCACACCTTCTTCTCCGGAACGACGGGTGAGAAAAATATTTATTTTCTTTTTTTGCTCAGCCATTTTTTCGGCCTCAACTTTCTCCCGATAGGTCAGCGGCTTTCCCTCTTTGGCTATTTTTTTTGCCGGACTAAACATAGATTAACCGCTTAAATGCTCTAAAATTTTCATTACCAATTCCATATCCCAATGAGTCAAGCTCCGATCGCCTGTTCTGATCTTTTCCCAAATATGAAACCTGGCCGAATGATCCAATCCGCCTCGACGGATGACCTCTTCGTAAGGATCGAGAGCGTCAACGATCAGGTCGATATCATTCCTGATGTTTTTATATTCGGACTTAAAGGTGATCTCGGTTAACTTGTGCCTAAAACCGAGGTGGGGGTCATTAAGCCTGAAATCCGGGCCCGGACCAGGCAATCGGGCAGTATCCATAAAATTAAAACACTCAATTGACAATGCTAATTATCAATTGAAATATTATGACTTACTGTCTAATCATAGCACAAAATCACCCGACAAAAAAGCCCCCAAGGGGCTTTATACTAAATATTTTATACTTCATACCAATATCCTACATTCCTTCGTACTCCCGCATCGTCAACTGCGCTTCGATCTGTTTGACCATATCGATCACTACGGCGACCACGATCAAAATGCTGGTACCGCCGATCGCCAGTGAACCGATATTAGTGAAGGCTTTGATGATCAGGGGCAAGACGGCGATCAAGCCCAAAAATAAGGCGCCGACTAAAATTATCTTATAAGTCGTATTAGCCAGATATTCCTGCGTATGCAATCCCGGGCGAATCCCGGGGATAAAAGCCCCCTGCTTCTGTAAATTTTCGGCGATCCGGTCCGGATGGAAAATAACTTCGGTATAAAAATAGGTGAAAGCAAAAACCAAAACAAAATACATAATGCCGTAGATCAGCTGGTTGTTCCAAGCTTGAATGATCCATTCGGCAAAATTAGCAATCCATTCGGTCCGAGCCTTAACAAAAAATTGCGCGATCATTTGCGGGAAAAGGATCACGGAAATAGCGAAGATGATCGGGATGACGCCGCCCATATTAACGCGAAGCGGCAAATGAGTGGTGGTGCCGCCGAAAGTCCGGTTGCCGCGGATCTGGCGGGCATGCTGGACCGGAATATTTCGCTGGCCCTCGTTGATAATAACAATGCCGATGACGGTGATCACGGCCACAATCACAAAAGCTAAAATAGTGAAAAGTTTGGAAGGGTCGTAAACGCTGAAAGTCTGCATTACGCTTTGGGGCAAGTCGGCGACGATACCGGCAAAGATCATCATCGAGATGCCATTGCCGATCTTTTTCTCGCTGATCAACTCGCCAAGCCACATCAAAAAAATAGTGCCGGAAGAGGTTACCAGCATGATCGAAAGAATATCAAAAGCGCTGACATCTCCCAAATATTGCCGTAGCATGGCAACCATGCCATAAGATTGGAGCATGGCTAAAGGAACGGTCAGCCAGCGGGTCCACATCGTAATCTTCTGGCGGCCAACCTCGTCTTTCTGCATTTCTTCCAATGACGGGACGATCATGGCCAAAAGCTGGAAAATAATCGAGGAAGTGATATAAGGGCCAACGCCCATCAAAACTACGGAAAAATTGCTCATTCCTCCGCCGGAAAATAAATTCAAAAGTCCCAGGGCCTGGCTGGAAGAAAATAAATTTTGCATGGCAGCCACGTCAACGCCGGGAATCGGAATATGCGCGACAAAACGATAAATCGCCAATAAACCCAAAACAAAAAGAATATTGTTCCTCAAATCGCGGGCTTTCCAAATTTTCTCAACTTTATCCCACATAGATCATGGAGCATGAGAGCATAGAGCATAGAGCATGAAGTCGATTCAGAACTGCTCTTTGTTCTTTGCTCTATGTTCTAAATATCCAATACTACTTTTTAAGTCCAGCCGCAATCGATTGATTGAGCTTTATCGCTTTGTCGAATTCAATCTTCACTTCCAATTTCTCCTTACCTAAAACTTTCACGGGCTTTTGCGCGTCAGCAATCAAACCTTTGGCAAACAAAGTCGCCACCGAGACCGTCTCGCCGTCCTTGAAATTTTTATTGATTACCGCGACCTTAACCACTTGATTTTTCGGCGCGAGCGAGCGGAAGCCGCCGATCTTCGGCGTCTGTAAAATATGCGGGCGCATACCCAAGCGCTTTAAACCGGTCACGCCGGAACGGGAATTCTGGCCCTTCTGCCCCTTGCAACAATAAGTGCCGTGGCCGGAACCATTGCCCCTGCCCACGCGCTTGATCTTTTTCTGCCCCCTTTTAGCTTTAATATTATTAAGAGATAACATATTTGGAATATGGAATTTGGAATATGGAATTTCCCAAATTTTTTACTTTTTACTTATTACTTCTGCCTTCTTATTTTCAGTCTTATTATTATTTTCAACTCTCTTCAAGCTCTTCAAAGCTTCAATCGTGCAGGCCGCATTACTTAATTTGCTTTTGGAACCCAGGATCTTGGAAGTGATATTCTTGACTCCGGCCAATTCCAAAATAATTCTCACCACGCCGCCGGCGATAACGCCCTTGCCTTTGGCGGCCGGCTTGAACAGGATCTTGGCGGCGCAATACTTATTATACACCTGGTGCGGAATAGTATCATTAACCAAGGGTACGTCGATAATTTCTTTTCTGGCTTGATTGACCGCTTTCTTTACGGCCGCGGTAACGTCCGCGCCCTTGCCCACGCCGGTGCCGATCTTGCCCTTATGATCGCCGATCGCCACGCAAACGCGGAAACGCATTCTTTTGCCGCCGGCCATAACGCGCGTCACCCGGGCAATATCCAAAATTCTCTCGTCAAATTCGTCTCTTTTTTCCAATTTCAAGCCGCCCTTCTTAAAACCGAAGGTTTTTCGCGAGCCCTTTCCTTTTTCCACCGCAATCCCCTTGCCTGCCGGACCTTTTACTTCTAACGGTGCGGCCGGCCCGACGATTTCTTCAACCTCTTCAGGGACGATCGCTTCCGGTTCGATAGCAACCGCTTCCGGGACCTCTTCTATTTTCTTATCTTCTGTTATCATATAAATAATTTTGTTCTATGTTCCATGCTCTTTGCTCTTTTTAATTAAGATCATAGATCAAAGAGCAAAGATCAGTTTTATTTAAATTACTAAAACTTTAATCCTCCCGCTCTCGCCGCCTCGGCCGCCGCCTTGATCCGGCCGTGAAACTTATAAAAACTCTTATCAAAAACTACTTGGCTGATTTTCTTGGCGACGGCTTTCTTGGCCAAAAGTTTACCCAATTCAGCCGCCATCTCGATCTTGTTCAATTTTTTGATTTTAATTTCCCGGACTCCCGCACTAACCAAAGTTTTACCAGCTTCATCGTCGATCAACTGTAAAAACATGCCGCGATTGGAACGAAAAACCGAAAAACGCGGGCACTCCGCCGTGCCTTCGATCTTGGCGCGAATTCTCGCATGCCGTCTGATTCTCTTTGTTTGTCTCACTATCTGTCTATTCATAAATTTATTCTTACTTCTAACTTCTTACTTCAATTATTCGCTCTTTACTGCCGCCTTGCCTTCCTTTCTCCTGATCACTTCATCGACATATTTAATCCCCTTACCCTTGTAAGGTTCGGGTTTTTTGATATTTCTGATCTGATTGGCGATCTCCCCCAGCAATTCCTTGTCCGCGCTGCTCACCGTAATGACATTTTCCTCGACTTTTGCGTCAATCGCGGCCGGCAATTCGAAAACGACCGGATGGGAATAACCGACTTCAAAAGTTAATTTTTTGCCCGAGCCTTGAACCTTGAAACCAACGCCGTTGATTTCCAATTTTTTCTCGAAGCCGTCTTTGACGCCAATCACCATATTTCTGATCAAATTCCAATACAGGCCCCAGAGCGCATTTTCTCTTTTATTTTTAGGGTTAATGATACTGACGTAAATTTCGCCATTCTCCGCTTTTACGGCAATCTGCGGAATCAATTTTCTTTTCAGTTCGCCCTTCGGGCCTTTCACGGTCACTAAATCGCCTTCAATCTTCACTTGAACGTCAGCCGGGATCTTAATTGGTAATTTTCCTAAACGGGACATACATTTATTTTAATCCCCTCTCGGGAGGGGTGCCGCGATTGAAATGAGCGGCGGGGTGGGTTTTCAGAAATTGGGGATTAAACCACTATTTAAATAATTATTCTTCAATTCTTAATAGATTTCGCAAAGCACTTCTCCGCCGATCTTCTGTTTCTTGGCTTCTTTGGCGGTCATCAAGCCCCGGGAGGTGGAAACAATAGCCGTGCCCATGCCGTTCAAAACCACCGGCATCTTATCTTTGCCGGCATAAACGCGCAAACCCGGTTTGCTGACCCGCTGAATCGAGCTGATCGCCGGACGGCCGCTTTTCTTATATTTCAAAACTATCTTCAATTCCTTGAAGGCTCCATCAGCTTTGGCTTTGGCGTTTTCGGCGCCAAGAATCTCGAACTTCTGAATCCAGTTCTCGCTTTCCAGTATCTTAGCGATCTCTTGCTTGATCTTGCTCGACGGCAAAGAGAGCTCGCTAATTCCGGCAGCGGCCGCGTTCCTGATTCTTGTTAGCATATCTCCTATTGGATCGGTCATATGTGTTTGAAAAAAATGATTCTGTTATTGTTCTTTGCTCTTTGCTCTCTGTTCTTTCGAAAAAACAACCGAACAAAGATCAAAGAACAAAGAGCAGTTATAAATATATTATGTATTTTACCCGCCTACCACGAGGCTCTTTTTATTCCCGGCAATTCTCCCTTTTCAGCCAACTCGCGAAAGCAAATGCGGCACAATTCAAAATCACGCATATAGCCGTGATTGCGGCCGCAGCGCCAGCACCGTCTGATCTTCCGGGTGGAAAATTTCGGTTTTCTTTTCGCTTTGACTATTAATGCTGTTCGAGCCATATCCTTGAATTTAATCCCCTCTTGGGAGGGGTGCCGCGATTGAAATGAGCGGCGGGGTGGGTTTTCAGAACTATTTTTTTCTTTAAAAATTAATAAATGATAACTGTTTTATTCTTTTCTCAAAGGGAATTTCAATAATCTGAATAATTCCAATCCTGCTTGCGCGTTTTTAGCGGTTGTCGCCAGACAAATCTCCAAGCCGTGCAGTTTTTCCAAATCCCTGACTTCAATTTCGGCAAAAGGCATAATGTCCTTGAAACCGATAGTCAATCCGCCATTGCGATCAATCGATTTTGGATCAACTCCGCGAAAATCGCGGACGCGGGGCAAATAGACATTAACCAGCCTTTCCACGAAATCGTACATTCTTTTACCGCGCAAAGTAACCGACGCGCCAATAATCATTCCTTCTTTGATCTTAAAAGCAGAAACGGCTTTTTTGGCTTTATTCAACATCGGTTTCTGCCCGGCAATGATCGTCAGATTCTCTTCCACGATCTTGATCAATTCCTTATCTTTAACACTGCGTCCGAAGCCAACGTTAATTACGACCTTTGCCAATCGAGGCGCGGCCAGATCATTCCCGATGTTCAACCGTTTTTTTAATTCCGGCAGGATTTCTTTTTTGTAGTATTCTTTCAATCGCATAAATGTTTGAAATTCTTTAAATTGATTTGTTCTTTGCTCTTTGTTCTCTGTTCTTTTAAGAAAGAACAAGAAACAAGGAACAGAGAACAGTTTATATGACGTAATCTATTCAATTGATTTATTACACTTCTTGCAAATTCTCACTTTTTTCTTGATCTTTTTCCCTTCGCCAACCGTTTCTTCGATGAACTGATAGCCGACCCTGGTGGCCTTGCCGCAATTCGGACAAAGCAAAGCCAAATTAGTGATCGACAGCGGAGCGGGAAATTCAATTCTCTGCCCTTTCTCGCCTTGTTTTCTCGGACGCAAATGCTTGATCAAAAGATTCAACCCCTCAATACTGGCTTTATTGGTGTCAACAAAGATTTGCAGGACTTTTCCTTCCTTGCCCTTGTCTTTGCCGGCCATTATTCTCACTTTGTCATTCTTCTTTATTTTCATACGATATTCGTTAACGGGATATAGTAATTTTTATTGTAATACTAATCCACGAATACATACTAATATGACGAATAATTATTTAACAAGCATTCGTTATATTAGTATGTATTCGTATGACATTAGCATTACCTGTGATAATTTATAAAACTTCAGGAGCCAAAGAGGCGATCTTGGCAAAACCCTTTCTTCTGACTTCGCGGGCAATAGGACCGAAAATTCTCGTTCCCTTGGGTTCGCCTTTATCCGCATCAACGATAACACAAGCATTCTCGTCAAAACGCAGACAAGTGCCGTCTTTTCTCTTGATCTCTTTTTTAGTTCTGACAACAACCGCCTTGACGACGTCGCTTTTCTTAACCGGCGCGTGCGGAATCGCTTCCTTGACCGCGCAAGTTATAATATCGCCGACCGTGGCATATCTTTTGCCGTAAGTTCCGACAACATGAATACACTCGGCCAATTTGGCGCCGGTATTGTCAGCTACCCTTAATTGTGTCCCAACCTGAATCATATTAATCTGATGCGAATGACGCGAATTAGTCGCGAATGCTGCGAATCAATGCGAATAATTTATTAGCATTCATTTGCGGCATTCGCGCTCATTAGCGGATTCGCATCATGTTTATTTAGATAAAACTCGCCACTTTTTGTCTTTACTTAACGGGCGACATTCGATAAATTCAACCTTATCCCCTTCCTTGTACTGATTATTTTCATCGTGAACCTTATATTTTTTGGAGATGAAATAATTCTTTTTATATTTTTGGTCGCGCTTGTGGGTGATCACTTGGACCGAGATGGTTTTATCCATCTTATCGCTGGTAACTGTTCCGACAAACTTTCTTTTGCTGATTTTTTTATCTTTATTCATACGATTATATATATTTGTTGATTTGAATGTCATTTGTAGATTTGAATTTCGGATCCAAACTAATTACTTTTGATTCAAAATTCAAATTTACAAATCTGCTCAAATCTACGAATGATTTATTGTTTTCTTGTTCAAATTAAGCAAAGTCAAAACATTGGCGATAACGCTTCTCGCCACTCTGATCTCGCGGACGTTTTTTAATTGTTTATTGGCATCCTTAAAACGGGCTGATCTTAATTTTTCCCGATACTCGGCTAAGATCGCCTGCAATTCCTTTTCAGTTTTTTTGGCTAATTCTTTAAACTCCATATTGTAATTGATGCTAATCCGCAAATTGATGCGAATGCTGCGAATCAATGCGAATAACCTATTAGCATTCATTAGCGGCATTCGCGCCCATTAGCGGATTCGCATCATATTTTTTTATTCATTCGCTTTAACGAACCGCGAGGTAACCGGCAATTTATCGCCGGCAAATTTCATTCCTTCCTTGGCTTCCGCCTCGGTAACGCCTTCAATCTCGAACATCACCATCCCCGGCTTAACATTACAAACATAATGATCGACCGAACCCTTGCCTTTACCCATCGGCAGTTCGCCGCCCTTGGCCGTGACCGGCTTGGCCGGAAAGATCCGGCAAAAAATTCTGCCGCCTTTCTTGATATATCTGGTCAACACGCGGCGGGCTGCTTCGATCTGTCTCGCCGTTACCCAGCAATTTTCCAAAGACTTAAGGCCATAACTCCCAAAACTAACCCTCAGGCCGCTGGTGGCTTTGCCGCCTCTCGCGCCCTTATGGGACTTGCGATATTTTGTTTTTCTGGGCATCAACATACCTTATGTAATTTGTAGATTTGGATGTCATTCGTAGATTTGGATTATCACCTGAAATTAATTATTATCAGATTATAATCCAAATCTACGAATTGTATCCTAATCTACGAATAGTTTTGATATTTATTTTCTTCTCCCTAAAATCTCTCCCTTGCCGTCTTTATTCTTAAGATCTTTTTCAAAAACTTCACCTTTATATATCCACACCTTCACGCCGATGGTTCCATAAGTGGTCTTGGCCGCGCCGCGGGAATAATCAATATCGGCTCGAAGCGTCTGTAATGGGATCTTTCCGGAAACTAATTTTTCTTCGCGGGCGATTTCCGCGCCATTCAAACGTCCGGACACCACCACCTTGACTCCCAAGCCGCCGGCTTTTTCCACCCGGGAAATAGCTTGCTTCATCGTCCGCTTGAAAGGCATTCTCTTCTCGATATCGGCGATGATCGATTGCATTACGATCTGCGAACTTAAATTGGGGCGATCACATTCTTTGATATTGATGTTGATTTCTTTCAAGCGAAAATTTTTCAAGTATTTATTATGAACTTTCTTCTTCAATTCTTCAATGCCGTTGCCGCCGCGGCCGATTATAACTCCGGGTTTGGAAGCGGTAATGTCGAAAGAAATTTTCTTAACGCCTCTTTCGATTTTGACATTATCAACGCCGGCTTCCTTCAATTCGTTCATTAAAAATCTTCTCGTTTGCACATCTTGCCTGGTATTTTTAATATAGTCCTGACCCGTCGCAAACCAGACGGACGGCCAAGTTCGATTAATGCCTATTCGGAATATTTTTGGATTTATCTTCTTGCCCATATTTTTCTAAATTCATTCTTTCTTTTTAAATATATAATTTTACGAAAGATGGATGTTTCGATATTTTCAGCAAGATATTTGAAATTGGAAATTGGAAATTTGTATTTTCTGTCGTGATTTTTTTAATTTCAAATTTCTAATTTCTAATTTCAGTTCTTTATCCATTTCCGCTTTTGCGCTGGAACATTTTATTGACAAAACCCTTCTTGGAGGCGCCTTCTTTCTTTAAATCCTTCCCGGCCGATTCTTTCTTAATATCTTTTCCACTGTCTTTTTTAGCCGCCTTTTCCCCTTCTTTAACCATTTCCTCGAGACTGATCGGAGCTTCCACTTCTTTCGCCTTGGCCGCGGTAACGCCCGAAGCTTTAAGCTCGCCCAAAGTTATGTTAATATGACTTAATCTTCTTCGGATCGGCGTGGCGCTGCCGTGAGCCTTGGGGGTCCAGCGCTTTAACATCCCGCCTTCATCAATTTTTATTTCCTTAACAAACAAATTATTTTTATCCAACGCAAAATCATTTGCCGCGGTTGCGATCCCCGACTTAAGCAGCTTGGCGATCGGTTCAGCCGCTTTTTTATTGGCAAATCTCAATTGATTCAAAGCCGAATTGGCTTCGGCGCCGCGAATAAGATTGGCCACCAAGCGCAGCTTCTTCGAAGACATTTTCAAAAATTTTAGTTTAACCTTGATTTCCATATCGGAATATAATACTAATTTATACGAATATATACTAATTGCGAATACTTATTAAGAACTAATTCGTTATATTAGTATGTATTCGTATAAATTAGTATTACCTGCAATTGTTGATTTATAGAACTTTTAGATGTTTATTTTTTCCCTCCCGCCGCCGGCGCTTTAGCCGGGGCCGCTGCCGCCGGAGCTGCCGCCGGTTTGCCCGCTTCCGCTTCTTCCATCGCTTCAATCTTAGCCATCTTGCCGCCGTGAACGACAAATTTTCTCGTCAGAGAAAATTCGCCCAAACGATGGCCGACCATATTTTCAATAATATAGACCGGGATATGCTGTTTGCCGTTATGCACGCCAATCGTAAATCCCACCATTTCCGGAGTGATAGTGCAAGCCCGATCCCAAACCTTGATCACGGTTTTATCACCGGGCTTAAGATTCTTGATCTTCTTGATTATTCTGGGGTTGACGTACGGTCCCTTTTTTAAGCTTCTCGACATATCATTGGAGCATAGAGCAAAGAGCATGGAACATGGTGCTTCAGATAAATTTCCGATTTTCACCCTGCTCTTATGTTCTATGTTCTTATGTTCTTTGTTCTATTATTTTTCTATTCTCTTCTTTCTGCGGTGAATAATTAGATTGTCTGAATATTTCTTCCTTCTCGTCGGCACGCCCAGAGCCGGTTTGCCCCAAGGAGTTTTCGGATGCTTCAAACCGATCGGCTGTTTGCCTTCACCGCCGCCATGCGGGTGATCGTTGGGATTCATCGCGGTGCCGCGGACGGTCGGGCGGATGCCCAATCTTCTCTGGCGGCCGGCCGCGCCAATAACGATATTCATATGATCGGGATTGCTGACCTGGCCGACAGTGCAAAGACATTCTTTATTGACCTGGCGGATTTCGCTCGACGGCATTCTTAACTGCGCGAACTCCCCTTCCACGCCCATGACAAAAACCGCGTTTCCCGCGCCGCGCGCGACCTTGGCGCCCTGGCCCGGAAAAATTTCCACGCCGGAAACGGCTACGCCGGCCGGAATGAATTTGATCGGCAGGCAATTGCCGGTTTTTATCTCAATTTCTTTCTGGGAACTTAAAATTTTATCGCCGACATTCATTCCGATCGGAGCGACAATATATCTCTTTTCGCCATCAGCGTACCAAAGCAGAGCGATTCTCGCGCCGCGGCCCGGATCGTATTCAATCGTCTTCACGACCGCCGGCACATCGAATTTATCTCTTTTATAATCAACGATACGAATCGCGCGCTTCACGCCGCCGCCTTTATGCCTAACGGTTATCTTACCCTGGAAATTGCGGCCGCCGGTGGATTTCTTCGCCAATAACAAACTTTTCTCCGGCGTAGTCGAAGTGATATCGGCAAAATCATCAAAATTCAATTCTCTTCTCGCCGCAGTATTCTGTTTTACGTTTCTGATACCCATACGAAAATAATATTTGAAATTGGAAATTTGAAATTAGGTAAAAAATTCACGAACAATCTTTTAAGCGCCTAATTTCTAATTTCCAATTTCTAATTTCCTAATCTATATTCCTTCGTAGATCTGGATCGTTTTTCCGGCCGGCAAGGTAACGATCGCCTTCTTCCAATTTTTTCTCCGTCCTTCCGTTCTTCCCCGGCGCATAACTTTTCCGGCCAGCTTGATCATGTTAACTTTCAGCGGCTTAATGCCATAGGTGGCTTCGATCGCCTTGGCTACCTCGATCTTATTGCAATTATAATCAACTTCAAAGATATATTTATTGATCACTCCCATATGGCTGGCTTTCTCCGTAACTAACGGGCGCAACAGTACGCGATAAGCATTGGATTCAGTCGAAGCGCTTTTTACGACTTCTGGTTTTCCTTCCGCTTTAGCCGCGACTGGAGCAGTCACTTTTTCTTTACTCGCGCCGCCATAAAGATCCTTCATGGATTTTTTTGCCTCCGGCTTGTCCGCCGAAGCTTTAGCAAAGGGGGGTTTCGCTTTCTTGGCACTAACAACCTTGGCCGATTTTTCTTCGCCTTTTTTATTTTCTTCGATTTTATTTTTTCCAAAAATAGACATATTTACGAAAATTGAAATTGGAAATTTGAGATTTGAAATTTGAAATTTAGATTAAAGTTATTTTCTCGCCTAATTTCCAATTTCTAATTTCAAATTTCTTTACTTCTTGTACGTTTTTTCCAGCTTATCTATCGCCTTATCAGTGAATATAATATTTTTATGGCTCAGCAAATCAACGATATTGATATTTTCCAGATTTAACATTTTTACGCCGGCCAAATTTCTTCCCGAATTGACGACTTTCAAGTCCCTGGCATCGTTGATAAAAAGAATGCTTCTTCCGGTGCTTCTTGTTTTTTTGACCTTGGACTTGTCCGCAGGCTTGTCCCCCGTAGCCGTAGCGGAGGGGGAAGCTTTAACGGAGGCGGATTTCTTTTTTTCCGCGATCGTAAAATTCTTAAAAATTTTTTCTTCCCAATTATTTAAAATTCCATCCATCACTTTTGTTTTATAATCATCCAGGGTTAATTTTTCCACAATCGCCAAGCCGTTATTAGCCGCTCGGTCGGACAAAACCATAAACATCGCTTTGCGCTTGGCTTTCTTATTGATCTTCTTGGAAAAATTGCGGTCGGAATTGGGGCCGAAAATTATGCCGCCGCCTTTCCAGAGCGGAGAACGGCTCGAGCCGACTCTGGCCCGGCCGGTTCCTTTCTGGCGCCACGGTTTCTTGCCGCCGCCTCTCACTTCGCTTCTGGTCTTGGTATGCGCCAAAACCTGGCGCTCATTAGCCATCTGGGCGGTAACCGCTTCATTGATCAATCCCGGATTGGATTTAACGGCAAAAATCGCGTCAGAGACTTCCTTCTGTCCCTTAGCTTCGCCGTTTTGATTGTAGACGTTTAACTTTATCGCCATATCTTGAAAAACAAATTTTTTACTTTTTACTTATTACTTTTTACTTTTTTTCTGCCTCCGCCGCAGCTTCGGCCGGCTTAATTTCTTCTTTAACGGCAACAGCGGGTTTGCTGGCGACAATATCTCCCGCGCCTTCAATCAACACTAACCCATTTCTAGCTCCGGCAATTCCGCCCTTGATGTATAAAATATTTTTTTCCTTATCAATTTCAATAATTTCCAAATTTTTGGTGGTGACCGTTTCCGTGCCCATCCGTCCCGGTTTCTTGGTGCCCTTGAAAACGTGGCCCGCGCCGGTCGCGCCGGTAGAACCGGGCATTCTCAATTGATCCTTATTGCCGTGCGATTTGCGGCCGCCGGAAAAACCGTGTCTTTTGACTACGCCCTGGAAACCGCGGCCTTTGGAAACGCCAGTCGCGGCGACCTTATCGCCGATGGCAAAAGCGCCGACGTCGATTTTGTCGCCAATCTCCAAGGCCGACTTAGCGTCAACTCTGAATTCGCGCAACCAAGCAAAATTATCATCAATCCCTTTGGTTTTAATATTTTTCAAATGACCGATTTGCGGCTTGTTGGTATTCTTTTCTTTCTTTCCGCCAAAACCAAGCTGAACTGCCTGATAGCCGTCCTTTTCGGTTGTTTTAACTTGGGTGACATAACAAGGCCCGGCCTGAACAGCAGTCACGCCCGCGACATTTTCTCCCTGCCAAAGCTGGGTCATCTCAATTTTCTTACCGATAATAAACTTCATATTCTAGTTAACTTAATTTGTTCCGTACTTACTGACAGAAAGAGCAAAGAACATCGAACAAAGAACATTTTAAAATAAGTTGCTCTTTGTCCCGTGCTCTATGCTCTTTGTTTTATGTTCTTTCTAAAACAAAAATTGACCTTTCAACAAATGGTCAATTTCACAAAAAATGACTAAGATAATGATAACTTATTATCGAAAATTAGTCAATATTCAATTTTGTGCTAACGTTTGTTGATATTTTCTCCTCAATTAGTCATTTACTATCATTTAAACACTTTCCCCGGAATTAGTTGATTAGTTAATTAGTCACTTAGTTTACAATCTGAATAACCCCTTCAGATATTCAGCTAAATCACTAGCTAACTTCTTAACTTCGGGGAGTTGAATAAATAATAATCCTTGACGTATGTATCTATAAAAAACTTACTTGATAATTTATCGGCAAAAAATTAATTAGTTTAAAATATTTTTTTACCACAACTAATTAACCAATTAACTAATCAACTAACCTAGACCATTTTAATTTCCACATCCACGCCGGCCGGAAGATTCAAATTGGTCAGATCCTCGACGGTTTTGGCGGTCGGTTCGACAATGTCGATCAATCTTTTGTGGACGCGCATTTCATACTGATCCCGGGCGTCCTTGTTCACAAAGGTCGCGCGGTTAACCGTATATTTGATTTTTTCGGTCGGCAAAGGAATGGGCCCAAAAATCTTGGCATTGCTTTTTTCCACGGTATCAATGATCGTCTTGGTGGACTTATCGATTATTTTATGATCAAACGCTTTGATCTTGATGCGGATCTTCTGTTTGACTTCTTGTTCCGCTTCAACCGCTTTTTTCGTCACTTTTTTAGCTTTGGGTTCAGACATGTAATTAATATCATCGAGCAAAGAACAGGGAGCAAAGAGCATTTTGTTTTAGTCTTGTTCTTTGTTCTTTTGTTCTTTGTTCTTTTTTAAATGGATTTAGCCTCCCTCCCCAAAAATTTGAGGAGGGATAAAAATTCACTTACTTAATGATTTTCGAAACGTTGCCCGCGCCCACGGTTTTGCCGCCTTCGCGAATGGCAAATTTCATTTTTTCTTCCAAGGCGACCGGAGCGATCAGCTTGATCTTCAAGCTGGCCGTATCACCCGGCATCACCATTTCAGTTCCGGCGTTCAATTCTACTTCACCGGTCACGTCCGTGGTTCTGATGTAAAATTGCGGCTTATAGCCTTTGAAAAACGGTTTATGGCGTCCGCCTTCTTCCTTGGTCAAGACATAGACTTCGGCTTCAAATTCAGTGTGCGGAGTGATTGAACCCGGTTTGGCCAAAACCATGCCGCGCTCGACTTCTTCTTTCTTGGTGCCGCGCAAGAGAATGCCGGCGTTATCGCCCGCCCGGCCTTCGTCTAACGACTTGTTGAACATTTCAATGCCGGTGACCACCGTTTTCTGGGTTTCACCCAAACCGACGATCTCGATATCTTCGTTGATATGGATTGTGCCCCTGTCGATCCTGCCGGTCACGACCGTGCCGCGGCCTTCGATTGAGAAGATGTCTTCGATCGGCATCAGGAACGGTTTGTCCACGTCTCTTTTGGGTTCCGGGATATAAGTATCCAAAGTCTTTACCAGTTCAAAAACTTTTTCTCCCCATTCGCCGGTCGGATTTTCCAAAGCTTTCAGCGCCGAACCGCGGATGATCGGAGTGGTGTCGCCCGGGAACTCATATTGTTTCAGGAGATCGCGGATCTCTTCCTCGACCAAGTCGATCAATTCTTTGTCCTCAACCATGTCGCACTTGTTCAGGAAAACGACGATGTAAGGCACGCCGACCTGGCGGGCCAAAAGGATATGTTCTCGGGTTTGCGGCATCGGACCGTCGGTCGCGGCCACTACCAAGATCGCGCCATCCATCTGGGCGGCGCCGGTGATCATGTTCTTCACATAATCGGCATGACCCGGGCAATCGACGTGAGCATAATGCCTGGTTTCAGATTCATACTCGACGTGCGCCGTGTTAATGGTGATGCCGCGGGCTTTTTCTTCCGGAGCCGAGTCGATCTGGTCAACGGTTTTGTGCGAAGTGGTAAAACCCTTCGCGGTCAAAACCGCCAGAATCGCCGCGGTTAAAGTTGTCTTGCCGTGGTCAACGTGG
>JAQTUZ010000010.1 GCA_028707065.1 Patescibacteria group bacterium
CCAGCCGATAACAGCTTATCAAAATATTATCGATATTATCGCCCGGAACGCCATTGTTTTAATAATGCTGATTGTCGCGTTGGTCTTAATTATTGCCGGCTATTTTACTAGAAATTTATGGAGAAGAAACACGAAATAACAAGAATACCTGCGCGAAAACTCATGAAAATTTTAGTGTTTTTTAGTTTTATATTCGTGATTTTTAGCGTCTCAAGCGCGGCGGCAGAAGCCGCCAGCTTGTATTTTTCTCCGGCTTCGGGCTCTTATGCCGCGGGCAAAAATTTTTCCGTCAGCGTCTACGTCTCCAGCCAGGATCAGGCGATGAACGCGGCCTCTGGCGTGATCTCCTTTCCCGCGGATAAATTGGAAATTGTTTCTCTCTCCAAAAGCGGATCAATTTTTAGTTTATGGATCAAGGAGCCGGCTTACGCTAACGCTCAAGGAACAATAAATTTTGAAGGTATAGTGCTGAACCCGGGATTTAGCGGCAAGAGCGGAAAAATACTTACCATCACCTTCAAAGCCAAGACTATCGGAACCGCCTCGCTATCTTTTTCAGCGAGCCAGGTCTTAGCCAACGACGGCAATGGCACCAGCATCCTTTCCGGCGCCGGGCGGGCAAATTATTCCATCAGCGCCGCCGTCCCGCAGCCGCCGGTGATCACGCCTGCTCCAGCCGCCGGCATTCCTCCTTCTCCCATAATCACCTCTCTCACTCATCCCGCCCCTCTTCCCTGGTATAGCGACAACAATCCCCGATTCACCTGGCTGATCACTCCGGACATTACGGCAGACAGGATATCTAATGATAAATCCCCTGATTCGCGCCCCAAAACCATTTATAGCCCGCCTCTTGCCGAAATTAAATTCAGCGATTTGGAAGACGGCGTTTGGTATTTGCATGTGCAATTGCGCAACGAGGCCGGCTGGGGTGATATCGCCCATTTCCCCTTCCAAATTGACACCAAGCCGCCGGAACAATTCAGCCTTAGCTTTATTGACGGCAAGGAGACCGGCGACCCGCAACCCAAAATACTCCTGACGGCGACCGATACTTTGTCCGGGGTGGAATTTTATCAAATAAAAATTGATGGCGGTAATACTATCGCTATTCCTGCCGAGGCGGCTGGAACCGCCTCCTATGTTTTACCGTTGCAAAATCCGGGCGAACACTATCTCTTCGCCCAGGTCTTTGACCGAGCCGGAAATTATAATTCCCTCACCGATAAATTCATTATCACTTCCGTCCAGCCGCCAGTTTTCACTAAATATCCTTTTGTCATGTCAACTGAAGGTATTCTCGCGGCCGAGGGACGGACTTATCGCAATGGCAATTTGATCATCTGGCTCCAAAAAGGAAATAACAGCCCGCAAAGTTTCGCGGTAAAGGGCGATCAGGATGGCAATTTCGCTTTTAGCTATGATAAAAAATTAGCCAGCGGAATTTATCAGCTTTGGGCGGAAGCGGTTAATGAACGAGGCGCCAAAAGCAATCCTTCGGAAAGAATAACCATCCTTGTCGAACAGCCGCTAATTTCGAAAATTATCTCTCTGGCCATGAGCACGCTTGGCGCAGTGATTCTTTTCTTGGTGCTGATTATTTTATTAGTTATCCAATTCTGGTATTTGTTCCGCGGCCGTAGACGCCCGGCAACAGCTAAAGATCAAGAAAAATATCGGGATAAAAAATAGTCTTTACGCCAATAAAACTACTTAATTAAAAAATCTCGGTCGCTTGGCGGCGGATCCGCCCGGGGCGGACGGACACTCGCTTATTCGCTTCGGCTTCCGCCTCAGCTCATAGCTCGCTCCTGACCAGCGCACCCTCGGTCGCTCGCCGCCGGAAAGCGGCTCACTCCCTCGTCCAGGGTCAGCGTCCGCCCGGGGCGGACGGACACTCGCTTATTCGCGCCTCCTTCCGTCGGCGCTCATAGCTCGTTCCTGACCAGCGCACAAAAAAAACAAGCCACCCGGCTTGTTTTTTTTGTGCGCCCAACAAGATTTGAACTTGTGACCTTCTCCTTAAAAGGGAGCTGCTCTACCAGCTGAGCTATGGGCGCAGAATATTTATATTTAAATAAAGTTTTACTTATTGAACTCGCTGTTCACCGCTACATCGGCCGAAGGCCGTGAGCTCACTCCGCGCAGCCGCACAGCGGCATGTCGCGGATACCGGCTGCTTGCCCCGTCTTCATGGCGGGGAGCTATGGGCGCCTCATCCAATTATGAATTAAAAATTATAAATTAAGAATTATCTTAATTATACCCTAAAATAAAATAAAAAACACCCACTGGTGATTTATTTCTATTTTAGAATAACAAATAAATGAAAATTTGGCAAGAGGAAATCAAGTTCATCTAAGCATAGTTCCGCCAAAGAAAAAAGCCCCGCGAGATGCAGAGGCTTTTCGGAGGTATGGCAGACAGAAGATTTAGCGAAAGGACAACTTTTTAATGAAGGTGCGAATTTTAAAAAACGAGCGAGGAGAAAGCGGTCCCATCATCACCCTTAACAGAAAGGAGGACTCGATTACTACGAACAGAAAAAAACACACTGACAGAACCGAACAGTACTGGATACAGAACCGAAAAGCCTTAACGTTCCGAACTACCGCTCGACTCCCCGCTCGCTCTAACGGAAGAATTAATTATATAATAACCTCCTGGACAAATATGGTCAAGTGGATAAAAAACGGCTCGTTAGTTTTACTAAAAAATGTTTTAAAAAAACAGTCAGGCGACGTTTTGGTTCAGGCCAAATCCCCTGCCAAGGGCAAAAAAAAGAACCGCTCTTTCCCAGAACGGTTCGACCCAGCATTGCTATTCTTTTATACCTTCTCGGGCGCCAGAGCGGCGATACCATGCGCGCCAAGCCCGCTGATCATACCGCGGAGCTGTTTTTCTGTTCCCTGGAGATTGATCCCCTCCGGTTTAATGTCAGCCGTGACAAAATCGACGCCCGACAATACCATCAGAGTGACCATGCCATCCCATGTCAGGTAATCACCTTTGCCTTCCAACTTCATCCGCAGACCATAGTTAGTGCGCGGAATTCGTTCTAGTCCCAAGACTTTTACTCGGTTCAAATCGACCCTATTTTTTTCCACGATCGTTCTCCTTTTAAAAAAGATCAAGCTCCGCGTCCGCTAAAATTGCGTCTGCGTCCGCCGCTCCAGCCGACGCAAAATGTGGACATGGCTCAACTTCAACGGTACGATTAAATCGAATAGCTCATTCCGCGTCCCGCATAAGTTGGTTTCAACGATCTGGCTCCCCTGCTTTTTGATGATCACTGTTATTCCTTCGGCATCGTCTTTGATCGTACACTTGATCGATTTGTCGGGGATCACCATTGTATCGCTTTTAATCACCAAAAAGATTAGTCCGGGAGCGGCTCTTTCCAATGCTTTTACCGTGTGGATAATTCCATTGTCCGCCATAATTATTTTTCTCCTTTTTAGCAAAGAACATCCTCAAGGCCCATCTAAACAGATAATTGTCTTATAGCATCGGCTAATAATTTTGTCAATCCTTTAATCTTGATCATTGACTATCGCTCACGAAAAAGAGCCATTCTCGCGGAATGGCCCTTAGCTCATGATTAGAGGAAGCAAACTCAGCTGCAGACTATGTCAGCCCTGGTCGGAATTGTTTCCGCCAGCCATAGCCTGCTAATCCTCTCTTCTTCGATCGATTTGAAAAACTGCGTCAGCTCCTGTCCTTGCCCCTTAATTTCGACCGAATCCACCTCGTTACCGCTTTTTTTCACTACGGCCGTTAACCCCCTGGAATTCGCGTAGATTCTGAGAGAGGTTTCCCCGGCACGGGGGCTTGCCGCATCGCCGGTCACGACCAAGGTATAATGATCAGCCGGGCGATCCGAATCGATCAGGCTGGCTATGCTTTTAAACGAAACTCCCATACTCATAAATCCTCCTGGAAAAAATGAACATTGACCTTTATTACTACTTTCAGTAAAGCATAATAATTACGCCTTGTCAATAGTAGAAACTTTTTCAGACCCCGCGACTTCCTAAAAATTCTCTTTTAGCTTGGCTATTTCAAGTTCAATAATAGCCAAGATCATAATCTTCCCGGATAAAAAATAAATTTTTAAATTGACTAAAATACGGCGTAAACTTATAATAAAATTAATTTAATTACCAATCAAATAAATTTATGAAATTTTCCGTGGTTATTCCGGCTTATAATGAAGCCGAAAGCATTGCCGCGGCGGTCAAGGCGCTATTGGCCCAGACTGTCGCGAAGAACGATTTTGAAATTATTGTCGTTGACAATAATTCCAAGGATGATACAGCCAAGATCGCGGCGATTGCCGGCGCTGATTTGGTGATCGGAGAAAAAAAACAAGGATCGAACCTGGCCCGCCAGGCAGGATTGGACAAAGCCCGAGGCGAGATAATCGCCTTCCTCGATGCCGATTCGATTCCTCCGCCAAATTGGCTGGAAATGATCGGCCAGGATCTGGCAACTCCTGATTTCGTGGCGGTTTCCGGACCGTATGATTATGGCTTTACCGGCTTAAAAAAATTTTTGGACTCAATTTACACCAGGCGCCTGATGCCTAAAGCTCCGGCTCTTTTGGAAATGATATTCAGAAAAAAATGCGGAGTGATCATCGGCGGCAATTTCGCCGCCCGCCGCGCCGCCTTGGATGCCATCGGCGGCCTTCCCGCTCTTGATTATTGGCAAGGAGATGACGCCGCCATCGCCATTATGGTTTCCCGAAGAGCCGGACCAATCCTGTTTGATACGAAATTGATCATAAAAAGCTCTCCGCGCCGATTTGCCAAAGTTGGATTCTTGCGGCTGGCAGCGAGATATATGGTGACTTATTTGAAAATATTCTTCGACAAAAAATACTCTTGAACCGTCAGATCAAAGCATCGTCTTCTTTGGTTAATATCAGTTCGACCGGATCATGGTCGGATAACGGCGGCTCGAGGACGATCGGGCGATGGTCTTTGACGGCAAAGCCCCACTGCTCCAAGCCTCTGGTAAAAATATAATCAAGCCGATGGGAAAACGGCACGCGGTTCGGCCACCTATCGACCAAGGGGTTTTCCTTGCGATAAGTCGGTAGGCTGAATAATAATCCTTCACTGGCAGGGATGGAGAAATTATTGGTCGCCAGCATCGCCGCAAAAGATTCATGGCTCAAAATATCGTGTTGATTAAAATCACCGCCCATCACCACCGGGGTCCTATCCGGCCCCAAGCGGTCCATTATTCTTCTTAACTGCTGGAGGCGGAATTTTTTTCCCCAGAAGATCCAAGAATGCAGATGAGTATTGATCACCCGTAATTTTCCCCGGGGAGTTTCCACCACCGCTTCCAGGAATCCCTTGTGTCCGAACATTTCGCAGACAGAATAATAACGAAAAAAAGGAAAAAAACTTTCCTTGCTCACTGGAAATTTGGAAAAGATCATCAGCCCGCCGCAAAAATTGGAAAAATCCTTCAGCCAATATTTTTTCGATCTATCTTCGCCGAACGCGCAAAAATATTCCGGTCCCATCCGTTCTCTTAACAGGCGCTGGTTATCCTTATCCCAAGTTTCCTGCAAACAGATGATATCGGCATTTTTTCCTTTTAAATATTCGGCGACCTTGGCAATCCTTGCTCGGCGCTCCTTGTTGAACCAAAGCGGCAAATCCCAAATATTGAAAGTGATGATTTTTAATTGTTGTTCCATAAATATCATTTTATAACTTTAAGCGGAAAAAAGCCAATCGCGCTTCTCTACGAATTACGAATTTATACGAATATACGAAAAAGCAATTTAGTCCGTTTAAACATAAAATTTAATGATGATGGGTTAATTTATAATTCGTATATTCGTAAATATTCGTAGTTCGTAGAAATCAAAAAAAACAAAAAAAATACGTCTAAATGATTATTTCATACCCTGTCTCGTGAATTATGCTATAATATTCCCATGCCGATTATTATTGAGACAAAGGATCTGACCAAAAAATACAAGGGGCTGACCGCGGTCAATAGCCTTGATTTGGCAATCGCCGAAGGGGAAATTTTCGGTTTGCTCGGGCCCAATGGCGCGGGCAAGACCACGACGCTGATGATGCTGACGACCTTGGTCAAACCGAGTTCGGGAACGGCAACGGTCAACGGTTTTGATATTGTCAAAGAACCGGGCAAGGTCCGCAAGTCGATCGGCATGGTCTTCCAGGATCCTTCGAGCGACGATACCTTGACCGGCTATGAAAACCTGAAATTGCACGGCATGCTTTACAATATTCCGCCGGTGGAACGGGAAAAAAGGATCAAGGAAGTTTTGCAGTTGGTGGAATTGACCGAACGCAAAGATGAACTGGTTAAAAATTATTCCGGCGGCATGCGCCGGCGCCTGGAATTAGGCCGCGGCCTGATGCATTACCCGAAAATTTTATTTCTGGACGAGCCGACGCTCGGACTGGACCCGCAGACCCGCGACCATCTTTGGCGCTATATCAAAGATCTGGCCGGCAAAATGAATATTACCGTCATCATCACCACTCATTATATGGAAGAAGCTGATCTGCTTTGCGACCGGGTGGCGATCATCGACGCGGGAAAAATTGTCGCGCTTGATGCGCCGTCAAAGCTTAAAGAAGTGATCGGCGGCGATGTGGTCAAGATAAAAATAAGCGAGCCGCGCCTGGAAGAAATAAAAAAATTGTCCTATGTCTCCAAGACTGATTTTAAGGACGGCGTGGTTTCATTGACAGTGCTTAATGCCAGCGAACACTTGGCGGAAATTTTGCAGACCATCGGCAAAGTCGATTCGGTGGAAGTTCATACTCCGACCTTGAGTGATGTCTTCCTGCATTATACCGGCCGGGAGATCCGCGAAGATTCTCCCGAAGGCGGCTGGGGCGCGCGGATGATAAATTATCGGACGAAAAAATAGAGCAAAGAACAAAAGAACAAAGAGCATTTTTAAAATGTGTTCTTTGCTCTTTGATCTTTGTTCTTAAATTCATCTAATGAACAGCGAACTTCGAGGCATTCTGGCCATTTGGTACCGGGAGCTGAAAGTTTTTCAGCGGGAAAAATCCCGGTTGGTCGGCGCGATCGTCACGCCGGTTCTTTGGCTTTTGCTTTTTGGCGGCGGCCTGGGTTCGGCTATCTCCATCACCGGCGTCAATTACCAGGCTTTCATTTTCCCCGGAATACTCGCCCAATCGGTTTTATTTTCCTCGATCTTTTTCGGCATTTATATCGTTTGGGATCGCAAAATCGATTTTCTTAAAGAAGTCTTAATCTCTCCGGTTTCGCGCTTTTCAATTTTTGCCGGCAAAGTCGTCGGCGGGGCCACTGATTCGCTCATCCAATCGATGATCCTTCTGACTATCGGCTGGATCTTCGGCGCCACCGGAGTAATCGCCGGATTACAGATCGACATTGTTAAGTTCGTCCTGTGCCTTATTATTATCGCTTTTACCACCACCGCCTTGGTCAGCATCGGTTTGGCGATCGGCTCAATGATGGACAGTTTCGAAGGCTTTCAATTGATCTCCAGCTTTTTGCTTTTTCCGCTTTTCTTTCTTTCCGGCGCGCTTTTCCCTATCGATAAATTGCCGGTCTGGATCGCGCCTTTCACTTTCATCAATCCCCTCACCTATTCGGTCGACGGCATGAGGAGCATTATTCTCGGCGCTTCGCAATTTTCCGTCTGGATGGATTTCGGCGTCATGGCCGGCTTTGCCGCCCTCACTCTCGTCGTCGGCGCTTTCGCCTTCGAAAGGATGAAATTGTAAAAAAACATATTTTTAATATCAAATAAAAAAACCTCGGAGTTTGTCCGGGGTTTTTTGCGCAAGAAAACTTGCGCAAAATCAATCTGTTTCGGGAGCCATAGCCTGCCTCGCTTCTGCCTGAGATCTTTTAAATTTCTTTTCAAATTCCGCGAATCTATAACCGACAGCAACCTCTATGTCTTGGCGAAAAGCGGTATCAGCGATCGTTTCTCTAATCTTAATTCCTGTTCGGCCTTTGATTCGCGAAGGCAAATTTTTGATCACCGCGGCAATCTTTTCCTTAACCTCAATCTCCGGCACCCCATGTGTCAGGCAGCTGCACTTGAAACTTAATTCGAATTCAATGATCAATCTCTCGATGCTGAATTTGCCCGGTTCGACAATCGCTTTTTTAAAATAACCGGGGAAAGGCACGCTTGCCCCGCTGCCTTCCAATACGCCGCCCGGGCCGCTGACGATTGCCAATATTTCGGCTACTAATTGCTCCCAAAGGCGTTTTTTAACAATCATCTTCGGCTCCTTTCTAAAGAACAGGTAAGATCAACTTTATTTAACCGACTTTATGATATCCCATTTTATTACCATAATTTTATTTTTAAGTCAAGAGACTTGAATTGATAAAAAAATCTAATTGGCCTATTATGATTATATACTAATAAAAATTTTATGCGCCAACCGATAAGAAAAGCCGATAAATATTTACGGGGCAAGCCGGATCCAAAAATGACCCAGGCTAAATTCGCTGAATTGACTGCTGATCTGGCGCGGATGAAAAAAATCCGCCCGCCGCTGGCTGCCGAAGTAAAACGCTTGGCGGCCATGGGCGATTTTTCCGAAAACGCCGCTTACCAGATCGCCAAGGGCCGGCTCCGCGGGCTGAATCAGGCGATGTTAGATACCGAGGATCAGCTAGCCCGCGCTGAAATAATCGAACCGAACAAAAACAAGACCGTGGTCGGCCTTGGCAGTTTAGTGACGGTAGAGAGCTCTAAAAAGAAAAAAACTTTCCAAATTCTCGGCTCAACCGAAACCGATCCGGCAGCCGGAATAATTTCCGCCTCTTCCCCGCTCGGCTCGGCCTTGCTCGGAAAAAGAATCGGCGAAACAATAAGCGTTAAACTTGCCAATAAAACTGTTGAATATAAAATAGTAAAAATCGAATAAACAATTTTTTGCTATACCCCGTTATAACACACCCCGTCCCGCCGAGGCGGCGGAACCACCCCTCTTAACAGAGGGGATTTTTTTATTTAAAAACCCCGTTCGCCAATCATGGGAACGGGGGTATTTTTTCAAGCGGCCTGGGACAGAGTTTCGCAAGATCGGCTCGGAAAACGATGAACATTGTTATAATCGGCGGAACTCGGATACATCTTCCGGATATCCACGTTCTTTATCCGGGAAAGCAGTTCATCGTATTGCTTATTGCTCTTTACCGGGTTGCATGTTACCAGGCGAAGATAGATCGCGTGAGAATAAAACCATCTATCCCCCACTTTCACATAGATCTCCCGCCTTTCTTCCATCATTTTTTCTCGGAGTGCCGGGGAATCGACATCTTTGGTGTCCAGAATATCCGAACAAACGCCTTTGACCTTTCCGCCGAAATAAGCTTCGTCGGCTTCCCAGATCGAACCCCGCGAATAGCTTCTTTTTTTTCTGGCGGCTTCGGCAGGCGGTTCGGCCGGCTGAACTTTGCCGTAAGCCTTCCTGAAGGTTATGAGCTCCAACTCTTGCTCCGCCACTTTCTCCCGCAACGACTCGATCTCGTTTTGGAAATTAGCGGCGGCTTCTCTGGTCACGGCCAATTCCGCATCCCGGGCGGCCAATTTCTCCCGCAGCATCCCCGACTCTTTTCCGGATTCGACGGGATTGCTTTCCTTATTTCTCGCCGGGGAACTTTTCGTTAAAGCGGCGACCCGTTCCTTGAGAAAATCAATCAGCTTAGCCTGCTTTTCATTTTGGTCCTGGCGTTCACGTTCGCTTTTAGCCAAGGCGTGCCGCATCTTAATCAGCTCATTGCGCAGCGGAGCGCCTTCCAGACGCCGGTACTTGTTGAAATGTTGTACCGGCGCAATGAAAAAGGAAGAATTGTATCTTTCTCTATTCGCGTTATACACTCTCAGATCCCGGGGCCAAAGATGAAGATCTTCCGGCGGCACAAATTTGAGCAGACTCAAATAAGCCGGTTCGCCTCGGGAAAGATCAATGTTGTTTTTGACTGCCAAAGCATGCGCCAGGCGCCAAAGTTTCCGGATGGGAAGCTTCTTATAAACATGGGGTTTCTGCATGGTTATCCTCCTTGTGATTAGTCGATGAAAAGAACCGATGTAACCGATTATCTTAATGGCTAAAGGAATAATTGTCAATCGGCCAATATTAAAATCGGGCCGATAAGCCCGATTTTGCGCAGGAATAATAAAATTAATTTTCCAAGGCAACTCCTGATTTCTTAATGGTGAACGATGGCTTGCTCAGCTTAAGATGCAGAGTAAAGAGACGCATGGAGTTAAGCAGCGGGAAAAAATCAGTGGCAAAATTATAAGCTGAAGCGCCGACCGGATTAAGCATGCCTGAAAAAACCAGGCAAAAACCGACCACGTTCACCACGCCCCAGATCCAAAAATTTTGCCCGGATATCTGGGTAGTATATTTTCCCAGTTCGATCATTTCCGGCAATTCCGATAAGTCGTCTTTCATTAAGGCGATGTCCGCCGCTTCGATCGCCGAATCTGAACCGATCGCGCCCATGGCCACGCCGATATCAGCCAAAGAGATCGCCGCCGCGTCATTGACGCCATCGCCGACCATGATGGTTTTGTATTTCCGGCTCAAAGATTTTTTAATGAAGTCCAATTTATCCTGCGGCAAAAGATTGGCATGATACTCCTTGATCCCCAATTGCTTGGCGATCCTGGCCGCGACTTTATCATTGTCGCCGGTCAGCATAACGATCTTCTTAATACCCAGCTCATTGAGCTCGCTGATGACTTTTTCCGTACCCGGACGGATCACGTCGGAGAGCGCCAAAAATCCCGCCGGCCGGCCGTTATAGCCCACCGCCACCAGCGTATAACCGTTGGCTTCCTCTTGGGCGATGATCTTTTTTTGTTCCTCGTCAAAGCGCACATTCTCCTTTTCTAAAAAGGAAATTTTGCCGCAGACGATCTTTTCATCCTTGCCGCCGACCTCGATCCCCTGGCTGGTCGATTCCTTGAAAATATCAGGCTCCTCGATCTTGACGCCGCGAGATCTGACGTATTCCAAGATCGATTGGGCGATCGGGTGGGTAGAAACGCTTTCGGCCTTGCCGGCGTAAGATAATAATTGCTGCTCGGTAAAACCGGAAAAAACCGTAAGATCATGGGCTTTCATCCGGCCGGCGGTGATCGTGCCGGTTTTATCCAAGAGAACTTGTTTGACTCCCGTCAAGCCTTCCAAGAATTCTCCGCCCTTAATGATCACTCCCCGGCGAGCGGCATAACCGACCGAGGCCAAAAAAGCCATGGGCACGGCCACGGCAATATCATCGGCGCAAGCGACTAATAATAATGACAGAACCAAATCAATGTTTCGCGTGAGAAAAAAAACAATGAACGCGCCGCCAACCGTCAAAATAATATACCAGGTGGCGAAAACTTCCGCCGTCGTGCGGATCTTCGATTTATTTTTTTGCGATTCTTCCACCAGCTTGACGATTTTTTCCAGAGTCGTGTCGCGGCCGACCTTGTCCGCCCGCACCGTCAGCGAACCGGCAAGATTAAGCGTCGAACTATAAACCGGGTCATTGATCTTTTTCGCCACCGGCGCTGATTCGCCGGTCAAAGAAGATTGATCAATCTCTGCCTCACCCTGGATTACGGTGCCATCGACGGAAATTCTTTCGCCGGCGGCAATGATCACCAGATCGCCGACTCTGATCTTTTCCGTGGCAATTTTAATGATCTTGCCGTTGCGCTTAACGCGGGCTTTTTCCGGACGCAGTTTCAGCAAGCTCCGCAAGGCCGAATGCGCTTTATTTTCCGTGTAAGCGCCGAAGATCCTGGCGGAAGTCAGCATCAAATTGATAAAAACCACCGAAGTCCATTCTCGGGCCAGCATGGCCGCGATCAAGGCGATGCTCGCCAGCAGATCCACGGAAATCTGGCGCTTATTGATCGAGCGGATGGCGCTTGTTAAAACAGGCAGGAGGCCGACCAAGGAAGCGACGATAAAAATGATCAGCAGATCGGCCCTGGGCGCGAAACGAAAATAATAAATCAGCAACAGGCAAATCAAAACGGCCGCGTAAATTTTATCAAAATAAACTTCGAATTTTTTTAACATAAAAATTTTTATTATCAAGCGAAGCGAGTGAAATAATCCCGCGCCGCGCGGATATTATTTCCGAGCGAGCGATGATAAAGACTTCGTCCGGCGGCAAGCGGAGTTACCTATTAGAAAAGATGGGGAGAGTGCCTGCCCTGCGATTTAATGCCTTTTATTTTTTCTGATATTTTCCCATTAATACCGCTTCGTCAAGAATATGGCCGGTCATGGCTTTAAGCAAATTTTTCATATTGGTCTTGGCCGGTAACTTTAATTTTTCGTCCAAAGCGTAAAGGCGATAATAATAATGATGAACGCCGGAAGGCGGACAAGGAGGGAAATATTTGTTCGTCCCGCCCGAATTAGCGCCGACCACCGCGCCAGAAGGCAGATTTTTAGCATCGATCGTTTTGGCCGCGGCGCTGATATTCCAAACCAGCCAATGGGTAAAAACTCCGGCCGGGGCGTCGGGATCGTCGACGACCAAAGCGAGCGATGCGGTGCTGGTCGGCACATTGGCTATTTGCAAAAGCGGCGCTCTCCCCTCTCCCTGGCAGGATAGATCGGCAGGTAAAAAATCGCCATTAATAAAATCCGGACTGATAATATTCATATAAATTTTGTTGGCAATCATCGGCGGCGTGCCCGTGGCTTCATAGCTTTGATAAAAAGTCTTTGCTTTCGGCGCGCTTGTCGCGCAGCCGGCTAACGCCAAAATCGCCAAAATAAGTAAGATCTTTTTCATTCTATTATTATACAGCAAAACCGGCTAAACCAAAAAATGCAGGCCAAACACCTGTATTTTTAGAAAATACTTTGCTCTGATCCGTTAACGCAAGCCGTGCTGGTGAAAACACTCGGTATATTCTTTATCGGTATTATTGATGTGCCAAGTCCACCAGCCATTGAGAAAATTGCCCAAGTCGAGCAAAACTTCATTCTTTTTCCCGGCCTCGTAATCCTCTTTCATCTCTCCGGCTCTGGCGCGATAGTCGTTATGCATTTCGACGTGGCTCTCGGTCTTCGGATAATCAAACTCGCGAAAATATTTTTCTTCGGTGGAAAAATGATAATCGGCGTATTCGACGAGCTCCGTTAAAATATCACTAACGACCGCATCGTTGAAATTTTTATTTTCCACCATCTCATACAGCCGGTTGATGATGCCGATCATCTGTTGGTGCTGTTGGTCGATCTCTTTGACACCGACCGAATAATTTTCATTCCACATTATCAAAGGCATAGATTTATGAATAATTAAGGATTATTTCCTTAATTAATTATACTCTATTTTTTATCATTTTTATACCAAAAAATAATGGCTTATTTCCGCCATTATTTATAATATTTTACTTTAAGATCAGGTGCGCGGATCGCTCTTTTGCCATTCCTTGAGCCGGTTGCCTTTCCGTTCCATCTTGTCGGCCGGCCGGAGCAGGCGAAGATTTTTTCGGGGCGCCACCGGAAAATGGCGGGCATTGTCGATCGCGCCGGCGATCGCAAATAAATTTTTTTCCGCCGTAATCCATTGCCAACCAAATCTTTTTAAGTTAATTGGCCCGGAAAAGCTGCGCAAAGTCTTTTGGTGCGTCAGATCGTGAAGATATTCGTTAAAATAGGACATAGCCAGCTCGCGCGTCGTCCGATAAACCGGATCGCGGAAACGCAAACCCAAACTGTTGGTCTTGCTGATTGCTCCCCAATAACCGTTAATTTTATATAAAGCGATAACGTGATCGGTGTCGCCGCCCGTCGCTTTAAAGTCCATCACCAGCGGCTTTTTCCCGGCTAACCAAAGCGCCGTGGCCGCCAAAAACGCGCTCTCGATGCAATGCGCTTTCCTTTCCCGCAAGACTCGCCGCGGCGACCAGCAAGTGTCGCCGTTCTTCTCGTGATTGCGCGGCAGCGTATCCAAAAAATCCTGAATTTTGACCGGAGTATTCAGTTTTTTCAAAATACTCGCCTCCCCTTCAGTTAATCCCAAGGAATTTTTCATGGCCGGATGAATAAGCAGGTTCCTTTAATGATCTGATAAAGCAAAACCAAGCTGCAAAAATTCTGAAGCAAGATCAAAGGAATGCCGAAATAAAAATACCACTTTCTGGTTTTGTGATGGAAAGTTACCATGCCTAAATAAATCCCCAGCCCGCCGAAAAAAATGGCCAGGAAAAACAGCAGGCCCTCGCTCACCCGCCATTGCCCGGCAACGGCAAAATTCTTATCCAAAACCATCACGGCAAAGGAAACAAGGTTGATGAAGACCAGAAAAATTAGAAAATAGAAGATTGTTATATCCATGATTTAATTTTACCATAAGATCGAACTGTTGTCCGCCGCCTTGCAGAATTCTGCCTGAGCAAAAAATATCAAAAAAAGCGGTGAATTTCCATGGGAAATTCACCGCTGTTCAAATGTTGTCGCTGGTCGTCCTGCTATCTGGGCTTTTTGAACGGCAGAGTGCAATCATCGTAGGCAGAGCATTTAGCGCAATTGTGGGAGTAACTCGACGGCGGATTATGCATCTCGAGCGGGCCCGATAGTGCTTCCAGCAAACCGAGTAAATTGGACAGGCCTTCCAGCGGATTGAAGCTCACGACTTCATATCCGCTGCGGATGCCGATGATCAGCCCTTCCTTTTGTGCCGCTTCACCGATCCGAACCTCGACACTGTCCCAGAAAAGTTTATCAAGTATTTTATGCTCCTGTCTGTTTCGGCTTAATATTTTTTTGGCGGCCGGCAAATCAATGATGTCGGCTTTTTCCGCCAAGGCGTTGTTTTCCTTGGCAATAGCGTTTCTTACCGTATAGAGAGCTTTTTCATAGCTCGTAAGCTTGCCGATTGTGGTTTCATTTTCCGCGACAGATTCAGTCGGTGCCTCCGCGAAAACTCCTTTTTCCATAGTTTCCAGCACCCGCGCCATTATCGTCCCTTGCATTTCCCCGACATAATCCATGCGCCGTTCACGCCGTGCTCCTTTGATAGCTTCCAGCATCCGCGCCGCTTTCCCCAGAATTGCTTTGAAAAAATCCATACCCGCTCCTTCGCTTAAAGGTGGTTGAATGCGCCAAAAAACATTTAATAAAAATTCAAAAAGATCAACGAAAAAATAACTTATCACAAATTAAATTTTTTGTCAACACCTCCCAAAGTATTTTCAACCTAAATACCAATAATTTTACAAAATAAAGCCGCAGTCCCCTTCCGCCGGCTGGCGGATTAGAAAACTGCGGATTAAAGAACTAATCAAGGAACGGATGGAAGAAAGAAATCAACGGCTTGAACGATGATGCCGGATGCGCCGATGCCGCTTAAGCGAGCGATGATTTTTACCACCTCGCTTTTTCTGATCAGCGCTTCGGCCGCCAACCCTCCGCCGTCAAGCTGGCTCAAAGTCAGGCGCTCGAGCCAGAATTTTTCAGCTTCGATTCGGGGGAGATCGGCCGGGTTGAGAATATTGAACTTGAGTAATTTCTTCTCTTCCGCCAAAAAAGCGCCCTGAAGCATTTTCCCCAACAACCCGACTTGTCTGGTTTTCTCCGGCGACAAATCGGCTTTGGCAATCAAGACTACCGGCGACACGAACAATTCCCTGACAATAACTAAATTATTATCCTTAATGCTCTGGCCGCTTTCCACGACGCCGATCCCGTAATCATAGCCGCAGTAAGCAACCAGGGCTTCGGTGCCGCCATAAGAAAATTCCTTTTGCGCTTTGGTGAAAATCAAATCGGCCGCGTACCGATATTCGGTTTTCACCTTGATCCGTTTTTCATCGATGAATTTTTTCTGTTTGCCGAATAGCGCCACTCTGGCCGGTGATTTGGACTTGCGCGCAAAAGGCAATTCAACCACGACGCGCAATTCTTTTTCCAAACCCGCCTCCACTACGCAATCCCAGCCGCAGATACCGATATCGAGCTCTCCGCTCTTAACTTGTCCCGGTATCTCCTGCGGCCGGAGAAAAATCAATTGGCGCAGAAACGGATTGGACTTTAATCTTACCTTAAACTTGCGGCCGAAAATTTTCCATAGAAATCCGACTTTCCCGAGCAGCTCCGCCGTTTTAACTTCCAAACTGCCGGTCGGCGCGCCCAGACTGCCCAGCTGGCTGGTCCTCTTCATCCGAACCTCCCTTGTTAATGTTAAAGAACAAAAAACTCCTTCCCGATTGGGAAGGAGTTATATTGAAGGAGGTAAAAAAATATTTTTACGCGCTTAAACACAGCTCTTTCCCAATCGAAAAAGAGTGGCCATGATGCATTGAATTGATTGTCAGTATTTCGCTTTTCATATTGTTAACACCATAATAGCACATTTGGAATGGGCTGTCAAACAAAAAATTTTAACCGATAAATCCAGCAACTAACTTCGACGATAGATCAGGATGATATTGAGTCCGAGGAGAATGATCAGCCCGAGCAAAACCACGGCCTGCACGGAAGCGATATCGCGCCATCCTTCGTTCAGGCCATTATACAAGATCCAAAGAATATAAATCATATCTCCGCCGATCACTAAATAGCGGACGGCTTTTAACGCAGTCATACTAGATCATCAAAAATTTATAACCAAGCCCGCCCGGCAGATCTACTGTTGCGGCGCGGGCGGTTCTTTCTTCTTGTCCAGCTTGTCCAAGCCGATCAATTTCACGCCGAAATAAACCACCAGGGCGATGACGATGAAATCGATGCAGACGCCGATCAGATCCCCGTAAAGGATCTTGGCCGAACCAAGATTGATCGCCGCCGCGTCCAGCCCCTTGGCCGAACCCAAGGCCAGGCCGATCAGCGGGTTAATGATATCACTGACCAGCGCCGTCACCACTTTGGAGATCGCGCCACCCAGGATGAAGCCGACCGCCAGGCCGACGACGCCTTGTTCGCGGATGAAATTTAAAAATCCTTTCATATATTTTTTACCTTAAATTAATGATCAGAAAAATCAGACCGCCCTTCAAAACGGCAGCCAGCCCTCGATCAATTTATCAATTTTGTCGAATTCGTCCTTACACTCCGAAGGCGGATTGCGAAATATTTTCGTGACGCCGTTAAGATTTATCTCGTAATCCCAGCCAGCGTCCATAATCAACCCCAGCGGGCAATCCTTTTCCATCAAACCGGCATCTTTAATCTTTTGCGCGACCAGATTGGCAAAATTTTCACCCAATTGCCTGTCGATTATCGGTTCTTCAGATCTTATACCGCGGGAACTGGTGCTGCTATAGATCAAAAACCCGGATTTCTCGATGAATTCTCCGCCGCGATATAAATACAATTCCGTATAACATCCGCCATCAGCGCCGTCGGGACGGCTGCAGAGCCCGTAACTTGATTTGGATGAGTATAGTAACTCATCGGCTGCCGTCACTGCCAATCTCCGGCCGGTTATCTTTTCGATCCATTTCCAAAAATCCGGGTTGAGCTGATGATAAAAGGGCTTGAACCCCGGCTCGGTAAGGTATAAAAATTGGTCAAAAAAATCATTGGCATTATTCTTTGCCGCATAAGTTTGATCGTTCGTCCAATAACTATTAGCCACCCGGCTCAACGATAGGTAGTAGTCGTCGATTTTGCTATCGATATCTGAAAGCGGAAGTTTCCCCGCTTCCGGCGCATAGCGATCGCTATACGAAATTGTCGTCGTGCCAGGCTTAAAGATTTGGCACGAACCGATTCCTTTCAGATCGAATTCGCCGGCAATGCCCGGCACTTGAACTTTCGGCTTGGCTACCGGAACTTGGTCGCCAAACGAAAGGCGATAAAAAAACATTTCATATTTTTGCGGGGTGGTAGTTGCCGCCGGAATGGCAAAGCCGGGAATTTCCCCGGTAGCGGCCATCCCGCAATTCGCCATCCTGAAATCATGCTGAGCGGTTTTAATTTCTCCTCCCTCCTTGGGCCAGACTGATACCGCGATCATCAAGCCGATGAACAAGATTACCACGATACCGACGATCCAAAGAATGATTTTTAATATTTTCTTGATCATAAAATTATCACTTATTAATTAAGGATAAGTAATGCTAAAATTTGATTCAATGGTGGTACCGACGCCGTCCGCGATCTGGCCGCTCTTATCGGCCGTAATCGTGTATCTTACTTTATTGTCATCGGCGGCAATGTCAAAAGGCTGATCAGACTGCAAAACTACCGCTCCGTCAGCGGTGGAAATTTTAAGACCATTGACGTCCCGGTCAGTTCTGTCCAGAACTATTTTTCCTTTTTCTTTATTCAAATAAATCACCCAGCCTTTAAGACAGGGATTAATGCCATTGTTTTCATAAGGATGGCAAACCTCGACCCTGATCTGATAAATATCCGCGCCCACGTCTTTAAAGCGCAAGGCGAATTTATCGCCGTTCTTAGGCATCGCCTTGGGTTCGAAGATCGACGGATCAGCCAGCTTGCCCGCAAAGGGAATGGCGATCATTTGCTCGGCAAAAGTTCCATCCTGAAATGCCACTTTCATCAAAACCTGGATCGGCGCCGAAGTGGCAGTAAGATTCATTACGCAACTATGCGGAAAGTAAAGATAGTCGCAGCCATTGCCGGCGTCGCGGGCGCTGCTGATCGGCGAGTCAGGAGAATCATAATCAAAGACCATTCTTTTTGGTTGCAAGCCGGCAATAAGATCCGAGGTGTAAATAGTTCCGGCCGGGTTAAGACAATTTTCTTGTTTTAATCCCAGATCCGGCCGTTCCAAATAGACGGAAAAATTCCGTTGCTCGGTCAAACCAAGATCGGGCCGCACCCCCGGCTTTTCTCCGACGGAGGCGAGTTTAACGACCATTTTGCTCGCGGGCAATTTATTAACATCATATTTCGGATCGCGGCCCCAGGGATCGACCAGCGCCGGTTCGGCATAGCAATAACTTGGCAGCGCGGGATTTTTAACAATCAAGGACGAAGACGGAGATGGGGTTGGTAAAATTATCGGCTTGGGAATCAGCCAGATCGCCGCCGCGATAATTGCGATTGCGATTACCAGGACAACAATTAAAACTATTTTAGATTTGTGGGCCATAAATTTTTTAAAATAATTATTTGCTTATATTATACCATATTTTTTTCATTTGTGCTATAATTTTGTCATATAAATTAACCTCCAAATTTTATGAAGAGTAAAATTTTAATGATTTTTGGCGCATTTTTAATCGCTGCCGCGATGATCATGAGCGGCTGTGCGGACAATGTCAGCGAACAAGCCGCAACCAGTACTCCCGCAGCTGCTTCAGTTCAAAAAACCCAGGCCCCAGCCAAAACTCCGGCGAAAACTACCGCTAAAACGGCAACTACTCCTGTTAAAACACCTACGACCCCGGTCACGACTCCCGCGACTCCGGCCGCGACTCCGGCCGGTGGCGCGCAAATAGTCTCGATTGCCAGCGCCGCCTTGATCCAAGGGGAAAAAAATTTGGAACAAACCCTTTGCGGTACTTTTCCCACTCAAGCCAGCCGCCTGCCGACCGATATGCTGACGCTGGGCGTCCTATCTCCGGGTAATCTTAACTCTAAAATCAGCGCTTTGGGCGATAAAATAACTTTTGACAGTACGGCCACGCAGCTGCTTACCGCCTACAAAAACGAAAATTATTTCCAATGTTTTTCCGGAACGATTTATAACGCCAGCAAAGAATGCTTATTGCCCTTTACCGCGAATTTTGCCGATGGAACGACCGAAAAAGGTCTTCTGAAAATGATCTTTACCGGAGCGATCGGCGCCTATGTGCCGCAAAATCCCGTACCGGTTAATACCGGCGGCGACTACGGCGTGCCGAAAAATCAATACAATGGCATGGACGTAATGCCGATGCTGACTCGCGCCAGCTGTGTTGTCACTTTCCAAAAATCTTGCCCGGCCAAGACCGGATCAGTTCTGTGCGGGCAATGCGATTACAGTTCAGCCGGCAGCGACGCGGCGCGCACTGCCAATCTGGGGCAATGCTTCTATTGCGCCAGCACACAAAAATGCACCTGGGGCGCGGGCGGACTCTGCTCAAGTTACAGCTGTGTCAATAAAACCACCGGCGGCACAACCGGTACGACTAAACAAACTGTTTATTTTACCAGCTGCTCCGGCTGCCAGAATTCCGGCTATCAAAAAACTTATAACTATAACGGCACTGATCGAAATCAATGCCGGACTACTTACCAAACTTGCCAGAAATGCGGCCCCACGGATACGAGAACGAACTGCCAATAGAACTATTTGCTAAACTTATAGCCTGAGCGATTTAACCATAGTCAATTATCCGCCAGTAAACAAAAAATACAGGCATCGGCCTGTATTTTAATTTTGATACTTCCCAATTAAGAATGCGCCTAGAACTCCGGATCGGAAAAATATAAAAATTGAGTAAAAAAAGTTGGAGTTTTTATAAGTCGGCGCCGGATCTTTCGATCTGCCGGGCAACCGGCAAAAAATTTTTAACCAAAAATAAAGCGTAACTTTCCGGAACATATTTTATGGGCACATGATACAGATCAACCCAGATATGGCTATAGATCGCGTAAAGGATCGCTTTTTTCAGGTAGGCGCTCTCTCTTCCGCTGAATTTTCTTTTGCGCTTATAGCCGCCGATGAATTTTTTCAAAAGACGCTTGTCCAATTTTTTCCCAGGGCAGCAATTCCACATGATGATCTTGCCCACATCGATCATCAGCGGCCCGAGATAAAAATTACCAAAATCGATTATGCCCGACAATTTATTCCCTTGAAAAAGTTCATTGCGGGAATACGGATCAACGTGGATCGGCCCCGCGGGTATTTCTGCCGGGGGATAATTATCTTTTACGCCCTGCTCGACGATCTCGACGGCTTTCTTTAAAATAGCATTTTTTTGTCTATGGGCGCCGGGGCGCATTTTCTCCATCACCGCCGGATTTAGATCGTAATATTTTCTCCTGGCTGCCAAATCTTTCTTGAATTTATGGCTTCGTTTATGGAACTCCCCGAAAAATTCGCCGAGTTGGTAAGCCATGGCCGGAGTGATTTTCCGGGGCGGCTTGCCGGGGAGAAAACGATAGACGGTTACCAGCCCGCCGCGGAATTTTTCAATGAATGTTTTTCGCTTTGATCGCAAAAATGATGGCACGGGCATTCCCTCCACGGTTTTGAGCATATCGATCTCGTATTGCAGCCCTTCTTTTGATTTCCCCACGATCCCCTTTCCGCTTGCTATTATATTTTTGGAAATGACAAATTTTCCCAAAGGAGTGACGACGGCAACTTTTGCCGATCCGCCATAGCCCAGATAAAGGTAAGAAATTCGATTTATTTTTCCCAAGCCATACCTGTCCGCAATCATCTGATATTCTCTCGGGGTATAGTATTTTATCATAAATATTAAATTCGATTGTTCAGGATTAAAAATATCGGCTTGCTATGCTGAAATTATAACACAAACCGAAGGATCCTTATCTGGTTGCGCCGCTGTAAGCGATCGCTCTTACCGCGTCCCAATCCCGCGCCAGGGCGGGATTATAGCCGTAAATATTTTTAAATATCCTGATCGCTTGCTGCTCCGAAGCCATATTCCGCTGAGCCGGCCTTAAGCCGTAAGTCATAATGGTGACAGCGGCATTATCCTTAACGCTGGCCATATTCGGCTCGCGGAGATAGACTTTTTTGAATTTAATCTTGGCTTGCGCTTCGGCGGCCGCGCTGCGCTGGGTCGGCCAGCGCCCATTGCCGATTTTTATCACGTCCTGCCAGTCAGCCGCTGTTTGCGGCAGGCGGGAAAAGGCCGAAGCGAACGAACTAACCGCTCCTCCCCTTTCACCGGCGCCAAGGAATTGAGTGGTTTTAGTGCCGCTTTGGATAAAATAACTTATCCTCGCCCGATCAGCATCGCTAACCGCGCTTTTTATCGCGCCGATAACTTTGTCGAAAATATTTTTGGCCACCGGCGGCAATGAGATGGCCGTGGTTCGGGAAAACACTTCGCCGGCTTCCGCCAGGGAAATATTTTCCACGGTAGTCTTATCAGCGCCAAAAAGATTTTCATTTTCCTTCGGAGCAGAAACCGCGCCAGACGATCCAACGCGTTCGGTTGAAATTATAAAGTCATCATAATATCGGCTCTGCACTTTGGGCGAACCGCCGTTCCAATAAGTATCCAGCATCGCCTCGTTCCATTTATAATTAGTGCTGCCGCGCAGATCAACTCCGGTTCTTTCCACTACCAATTTGCCATCAATCCAAAGGCGATATAAGCCATCTTTCGCGCCGGGAGTATTTAATTTAACTTCCATTTCAAAATTCACCCAGCGGCCGATATTGGCCGGATCAGCGAAAGTAAAGCCAGAAAAAGCGATTGGCAGCCAGCCCACATCATTGGCCTGCGTGCTATCAGGCGCCACCACATCAAGCACAACCTCGCCGTCAGTTTCGATCCAGGTATGGACAGCGAATCTGGTCTGCCAGGCATTTGATCCGCTGCGGGGACGATAGCGGATGCGCGCCATCTTAGGCGGAAAGCCCTGGAAACCTTGTTCGAATTTATGCGACCAGCTCATGAAGACGTGATCGGGAAAGCCATCATTATTGACGCGAGCCGCCCAGCCGGCATCGACCTGCTTTACGCTATAAATCTGCTTGAGCGAATATTGGCCGCTCAAAGCATCGTCGGAAGAAACCGAAAAGCCGTTCGTGCTCACGTCCTGATATTTTTCAGCCAAAGTTTTACCATCATCAAAGTTATCACTCCAAATATAGCTGGCCGCGGCGCAAACCGGCCGGCCAAAAATGACCGCACTCGACATTAAAAGGGCTAAAAACAGGACAAATACCGCTTTTTTCATTTTTGATAAAAACATAATGGTTAAATCGTTAATTTTAACTTTTTTCCGCTTTCATTGATTATCTTACTAATCGGCCAATAATGCAACTCCCCTGAAATTATAAAAATAAGGCGCTATCCCGAAGGGTAGCGCCTCTGACTTTCTATTTGATGTTGTGGTTTACAGATACGACAGGATCAACTCCCCCATCGCTTTGGTGCCGAGAAGTATATCCCCGGTGATATTGGACGTGTAAAGATCAGGTGTTCTGAATCCATCCCTGAGCGAGCAAGTCACTGATGACTCGATCGCCACCGCGCCCTGTTTGGCGCCGATGTGCCGAAGCATCATTGCTCCGGCCAGGATCCGTCCGAGCGGATTGGCCTCGTCCCTTCCTTTAAGCGTCGGCGCTGTTCCGGCGCCGCTTTCGAACATTGCCGCGCCGGTATCAGGGTTAATGGCTGACGAACACATCATGCCCATACTCCCGAGAGCGGCCGCCGCGCCGTCCGAGAGGATGTCGCCGTGTTCATTGCCGCAAGCGATCACCCCGTGCAGTTTGGCCGGCGTGAACAGCAAAGCGTTGGCCGAATCCACATACTGATGGGAAAGCTGTACTTCGGGAAAATCCTTTTTCCCGACGGCGGTGACGATCTTGCGCCAGAAATCATAGCGCGCCATCACGTTAGCTTTGTCCACGGAAATCAGCGGCAGATTCTTATCCCGGGCATACTTGAACGCCGCCGAGATATACTTATGAATCGACTGCCAGCGATAATAGGAAATGTCAGTGACCATTTCTTCCGTACCCGTAACATCCTTTTTCGCTTTGATGCCGAGCATGCCGCGCGTTTTCTCGTCGATTTTTTCCGCCAGATCGGCCGTGCCGAAATAGCTGTCCTCGAGCAGAAAACGAATGAAGACCTGTTCTACTCCCTGTTCCGGAATGGTCTCCGCTTTCACGTTGGCCAGGTGGGCCAAGGCTTTGACGTAGATCATCGGCCGAAAATTGAGGAGCAGCCCCATCTTTTGCCGCAGAGCCAGCAGGCATCTGGCCTCCGGTTTCATCTCCGGTTTTTCCACGCCGATCGTGCTGTCGAATTTCGGATCACCCACGCCACCGAAAAAGATCGTTCCGATCTCGACCGCCCGGTTGAAAGATTCTTGCGGCAGGGTGTCGCCGAATTTTTCGTAGGCATTCCAGCCCATCGGCGTTTCTTCGAAAATAATCTCGACGCCGTCTAATCTGGCGGCTTTGATGACGATCGCGCAAGCGGCCGCCATCATTTCCGGACCCGATCCATCGCCGGTTACCAGGGCGATTCTTTTTTCCCTCATGAATTTCTCCCTTAAGTTGAGGCGGCACCCGAAACAGATCCGGGCGCCGCTTGATTTTAGAGTTTTCCTTCCCCCACGAGTTCGCTGGCAAGATTGATCATATAACCGACGCTGCCGCCGTTTCTGATCAGCTCTTTCTGGTAGTCGGAAACGGGAAATTTTGCCCTTGCTTTTGAACCCGACATCGTTATATCCCAGCTTATTTCTCCTTCTTCGAGACAGACCGCGATCTTCGGGGGCCTTTTCTTAAAAAGCTCATCGACCTTTTCTTTCGGCAGAACAACACAAAGAAGCCCGTTGGCAATCATGTTATTCTCGAAAATGCGGGCAAAACTCGGCGCGATCACGCACCTGATCCCGGCCGCTTCCAAAGCCCATGGCGCGTGCTCTCTTGATGAGCCGCAGCCGAAATTTTCACCAGCCACCAAAATCCGCGACTGGTAAAGTTTGGGCCGGTCTTTGACCGGAATCACCGCGTCTTCCAGACAATGCTCGCCGAATTTCGCCTTGTCGGTTTGATTCAAGTATTTGGCCGGAATGATCTGATCAGTATCGACATTATTCTTGGGAAGGTAAAACGCTGTTCCGGAAAAATCCCCGGCTTTGCCGCTGACAATGCGCGCGCGCAGCTTGGCATAGTCCGGTTTTTCAACCTTTGTTCCGTTCTTCCAACTAGTGGGATGGGCAACGCCATCGTCCGCCAAAATGCTGTTGGCGACCCTTCCGCAGAAATCATGGTCAGGCTCAGTGATCACTCCCTTGACGGCGGTGATAGCCGCCGTAGCCGGAGAGGCCAGATGAACCATTCCGTCCCTGCCCATGCGGCCGGGAAAATTGCGATTGGTCGTGGAAACGCACACTTCGCCCGGAGCGATTACTCCGCAGCTCATCCCGAGACAAGCGCCGCAAGTCGGTCCGGAGACATAACATCCGGCTTTCGCGAATATCTCGATCAAACCCTCTTTGAGCGCCTGTTCATAAATATGCTGGGTTGCCGGAACCACCACGCAGCGAACTTTGTCAGAAATCATGCCGCCGGACATTTTTATGATGCCGGCCGCCATCCGCAAATCCGAGATTCGCCCGTTGGTGCAGGAACCGATATAAACCTGATCGACTTTCTTACCCGAGAACCTCGAGACCGCATCCACTTCGCCGGGTGAATACCCGTAGGTAATCGCCGGAAGCAGATCGGAGACATCGATATCAATAACACGATAATATTCTGCATCGCTATCGCTATTCAGTTCGAGCATCTCATCGATCGCCTTCCGGGGTGAATTAATTTTTCTGCTCAAGGCGGGCCAGAGATAATTGATCGTCTTATCATCAACCATCATCATTCCCGAAGTCGCTCCGGCTTCCACGGCCATATTGGCAATGGTCATCCTCCCGTCCATGCTCATCTCGCTGATGACAATGCCGCCGAATTCCAGCACCGCGTTGGTCGCGCCCTTGACGCCGATCTTGTTGATGAGCGTCAGAATGAGATCTTTGGCAAACACGTTCTCCGGCAAGACGCCATTGAAGTTGACGCGAATGACCTTTTGCGGCGGACATATCCAAAGTCCGGTGATAAGCCCGTTCTCCACTTCGGTCGTGCCCACACCGGCCGTGAAAGCGCCGAAAGCGCCGTGCGTGCAGGTATGGCTGTCGCCCATGATCCCGATATCGCCCGGGCTGATCCAGCCTTTTTCCGGAATAACCGCGTGACAGACGCCGTTGCGCCCGACATCAAGAAATTCGATGCCGTGCTCACGACTCCAGTCGCGGGTAATCTTTCCCTGGATGGCCGAGGCCGTGTCTTTGGCCGGATTGACATGATCGATCATGGCCTTAATCTTGTTCGGATTAAAAACCACGTCAATGCCGCGCTCCCTCATATCAAGAATTGCGTTGGGCGTGGTGATTTCATGGCACCAGACCCAGTCCAGCTTAAGCGCCATTCCGCCGTCGGCAAATTTCCTGACCAAATGACGCGCGATAATCTTGGCAAACATTGTCTTGCCCATCTTGCTCCTCCTCTTTGGTTTTGGCTTTTTAAAGCCTGTTTAGTTTTCAAAAAACAATAAAATATTCACCGGTTCAGTGTCAATTTTATCGTTAAATCTTAAGAGAAAAGACAAAAAATGTCAAGGTCGATTATACCGGCTTCCGAGGCCGTCTGTCTGCGCCACCAGCGGCCTTTAGGGTCAGGCAGACAAGTCTCATCCTCCAGCCCTCGGCATATCGATTGCCTGATCCAAGCGCAAACCAAAAACACCGCGCGAGGCGGTGTTCTTAATCGATAAAATTTTATTTCTTTTTCCTAGCCGCTTTTTTCTCCAGCATCAAGCGTTTGATTTCCAGACGCTTCTTGGTTTTATGAGAGTGCGATTTTTTCCTGGTGCCGATCGCGTTTAATCTTGTCGCCATATAAAAAATTTAGTGAATAATCCTCATCTTAACATGTTGCCGGAATATTATCAAATAATACCTTGAAGTAGCAGGAACTTTTCGGTTCCATGTCCGAACCGCTGAAACTAACAGCGGATTATTTCATGAAGTAGAGGAAAATTATTACGATGATGATTATTAAAAATAGCACTCCGACAACGTTGCCCCGGGCAATTTTCCGCAGCGGGTTGATATTGACATGCAGATAGCCACTCTCGCTGCGAGGTCTTATTTTATAAGTAAGCTTTTTTCCCGTTTCCGCCGAGCGGATCACCAATTCCACCTCCGAGTCGCCGCGGTTAGCCAGGACATGCTGGAAATAAGGATCCCGGGGACGATAGAGTTTCGGGTTTTTTAAGTACCGATGACCGAGGGCGGGCAAATTGATAACACGCTCGCCATTGATTTTTTTCAAAACATCCCCGGCTTTTATGCCCTCTTCCGCCGCTACCGAATATGGTTCGACATAATTGATGACACTCCAGTCTGTCGGATCAAACCCAAGTCCCAGCCCCCCGTAGCGAACACGGCAGATATGCCGTTTCGCGGCGTTGGCTGATGGGGCGGAAAACTCTCTCGCCAGCTCGCCGAATATCACCGGCGCAATCCCGCGGATATCCGAATCAGGCCCTTCGCTATCCGCTTCGCCGATCCAGATCAAGGGCGGGGTTTTCAATTTCACGCCCTTCATCAGCTCGGCGTGGTTTAAAAAGTTGAGCCGGATATTGCTGTAATAGCTGACGGTGGTGTAGCCGGGCGTAGTGCTGGAGCTGGTGATCGGCACTGCCGAAGAGAATCCGCCGAAGTTCCAGCCGATCATGCCGGCGTTCCAAACATAATCCACTTTCGTGCTGGTAACCGTGGTCGGCGGCGTGTATTGTTCCTTCTTGCCGATAAAGAAATCCATACTAATGAGGATTTGCGGATCATTTTTGACGCGGATCAACCCCTGTCTCTGCAACACTTTTTCCAATTGCCCGAAGAGTTCTTTTTCTAAGAGCGGATTCGTCTTATTAGTGTAGTCAAAGTCAAAAGTCTTGAAGCCGGCAAGGTATTCTTCGGCGTCCTTATAGGCCCGGATATTGATCGCTTCGACAGGGAAGACAACGGGAAAAATATCCTGAGCATCGAAACTTGCGGCGTGATCCCCTATCATGCTTGCCATGCCAGACTCGGAGGTAAAGGAAAGATTTCCGCCAACTGCTTTTTTTTGTTTTCTTTTTCTCGTGATCAAAGACAGGATAATGATAAAAGCGATGAAGCCGCCGATTATTTCCAGCCAAATTACCGCCGTTTGCTCGGGAGTTTTCTTCTCCCACCAGCGGTCAAGTTTAGACGGATCAAATGACGTGGGATCAGTCGGCAGGCCGCCATGTTTGATATAAGTGAACTGGCCCTTGGCAACTTGAACTATATTTTTGCCTTTCAAGTCAGCGACAGCCAATAATCCTTCCAGAACCCTGACGGTAGTTCCTAATTTATCCGTGTCCACTAAAAATTCCGTGCCCGTGACTCCTAAAATCGCGTCGCGAGTCGTGACTGTGCGGCAATTTTTTCTAACCAAGTTTTGCCCGACAATGCATTTCCCATCATGAAATGGCTGCCACATATATCTATACCGGCCAAAAACGCTCTGCACTTCATCATCGGAAACCGGAGTAAAGGTAGAATTGGCATCAAGCTGAATCACCGAACCGTCAGGCATGGTAATTTCAATCCGCTCGTTATCGCCGGATTGGATCTGCTTGCCATGGGGCAAAGTGTCATACTGAAGCTCTTTAAGCTGAAAAGAAGGGGGCGTAACAAGTTTGGGGGCAGTATCTTGTGTTTGCTTTGTCTGCTGCGTTTGCTTTGTCTGTTGTGTTTGTTGTGTTTGCTTTGTTTGTTGCGTTTGTTGTGTTTGCTGCGCTGCGCCTGCTTGCGTGATCGGCGCGCATTGCCGGGTAATAAGTCCTTGGGGGCCGGTAACTTCCAAACAAAAATTACCGCTCGAATTAAAAAGATGAGTGTAAAGGATCGCCGGAGCAGTGCCATTGCTCACCAGGCAATCGTTGTCTAAATCCCTGATAATAGTAAAGCCTCCCTGACCGCGAAAGACCTGGCAGGCTATCCGGGGCGAAGCATACTGATTGAGGGTTTGCGCGCTGGCGCGGCCGGTGAACAAAAAACTTGTCAGCGACGCTACCACCGCGAAAACTATCAGCGTGGCGGCCAGACCGGCAGTCTTGCCGATCATTGCTCTTGGCGAAAAAAAATCTTGCTTGTTTGTTGGCATATTTTTATATTTAAATTGCTTATCGATTTACTTTATAAAAATCCTCAAATAAACATTGAAGTTTTTATTGACTTAAGCTGTTCGCTACGGAAATCAATCGGACATTATCGCAAGCTTCGATCGGCCGCGCTTCCTGTTCTGAAAATTTCGTTGACCAGGCGAAATAATCGCCGTCAGTCGATTGATCGCTGAAGCTGGAACCAAAATAATAACAGCCGGCCAATTGCCAATCATTTGCCGCTGACCAGGCAAAAACTTTCATCATCCCCTCTCCCGATCCCGCGCCATTTTGGTCAACCACGGTCAGCAGTAATTTTTTATTATCAACCAGGAGATAATAAGGATTATTTTTGTCCGTAACTTTCGAATCTTTAATCTCGGTTAATTTGATCCATTGCTTATCTCCCTGTTTGGCGATCAGAATGCCCGCGAACGACGGGGTAAAGCCGGAAGGCGTTGATAAAACAACGTTCATCGAATTGCGCAGAACCAGAGCGAACAGAACATTGCCGATTTGAAAATACTTGGCAATTTGACCGGCATTGATATCGGCCGGAATTTTCAGATTGGGATTAGCAATTTCTTTGATCGCGGCGCCAGCATTAAGCGCCTGATTTATTTGGGCGGAAATTGAAGATTTTTGCTCGTTGGGCGGAAACAAAGAACAACCGGAGAGAGCCAGGCTGAATAGCGCCAAAATAATTAATATCTTGCTTTTCATATGCTTTTATTATAGCAAAAAATCGCCGGCTTGAAAAAGCGAGCGGCAAGCCGCAGCTCCGCATTACGAATGACATTAAAACCAAGATTATAAAAGCTGGAAAAAATTTGCGCCTATCAAATAGATTCGGCTCACAGTGGCGATAATCTTTTTAAAAAATATCAAAATGAATGGTATCAACCGCAGGGCAAGTCCTGCACCCATCTTTTCTAAAAGGTATCCTCGCGTGCCGCCGGACGAGGTATTTATCATCGCTCGCTCGGAAATAATCCCTGCGAGGCGCGGGATTATTTCGCTCGCTTCGCTTGATAACCAATCTTATCTGCGCTCGCTCGGAAATAATCGCCGCGAGGCGCGGGATTATTTCGCTCGCTTCGCTTGATAACCAATCTTATCTGCGCTCGCTCGGAAATAATCGCCGCGAGGCGCGGGATTATTTCGCTCGCTTCGCTTGATAATAAAAATACCGGCTGATGCCGATATTTTTATTTATCGCTGTCCGGGAAATATTATAATCTGTTTAAGGAAAGATTAGAATTTAGAGTTGATACCCCAACACGCCCTTATTCGTCAAAATTTGAATTATTTCCAATCCCGGAAACTTTTTAATGCTCATGGCCGAACCTTTCTGTTTAAGATAGGTAGTAGTCTGGTTAGCTTGGCTATCATAAAAAGCTTGGACGAAAAAGCTTTTGTTCACATAGACTGTCTGACTCGAGAGGACCTCGCTTTGCTTGTTCCAGACATAAAAGAAATGAGCTATGGGCAGCTTGATAACCGGACCGCCGTCGTATTGAATGCTGATCAGTTGGGCATAGGTCGTTTGATCCGATTTGGATTTCTTTTCGTAAATAAATCTTGAGCTATGACCGTCTTCATCGTTAAATTTACAATTACCTTGCGCGTCCCATGATATTACCGGCGAGGCAAGCGGATTGATTTCCTGAAAAAACAAATTCTTGTTGTCAGAGCCAAATGCCTTTCGGAAGCCAAGCTTAGTCATGTGGCCGGCTTCATCGGTAATTACATAGTTTCCCTGGCTATCCTTCGTTACCGTGGTTTTGGCGATTTGATCGACGCCCTCGACCGCGATGGCCCTGGTAATTAAGTCAACTGCTATTTTAGCTTCAGGAGCGGTCTTGTCTATATTGATGAGCAAAGTGGCGATTGCTTCCTCGTTACCAAAATAATCAGTGGAAAAATATTGGAGACTGTGCGTTCCTTCGGCGCTAATATTAATTGGTGATTGCGCATCGTAAGTTTGCCAAGAGCCATTATCAATTGAGTATTTCGTCGCTTCCACGCCAACGCCGCCTAGGTTATCAATGGCGCTTAAAGAAACCTGGGCATCTGAAATATACCAAGAGTTTTGGCCAAGCGTGCCGGTTACAGCCGGCGTGGTCACGGGCGCGGTATCATCGGCAAAACTGGCGCCTACCTCGACAGTATGCGAGGGCGTGCCATCGTCAAAATCAATTTTTAAGGTAACACCATTCTGGCCCTGGTCAAGAGCATTCCAATCAACCGAGTAGGTGTAGGTCGCATTAGCTTCCGGCGTGGTCGTGGCCGTAAAGACATGATCTTGGCCGTCGCCGATATTGTCCAAAAATACACTGAAAGGCCGGCCGGCGTCAACGGCGGAAATAACGGCTTGGACGGAACTGGAAGTGAAATTAAAAGTATCGGTACTACCCGGCCCGGAAGTGATTCCCGAAACATTGACAAGATAGTTTTCTCTTACCGAGGTAAGGTTAAAAAGCCCGCTGCCGTCACCCTGCACGATCATTTCTAACGGAACATCGGTATCGATCATGTACCCTGTTGGTATAAATTGACCGGCTCCACTATCATCTTTAGCCGGTAAAATCGGTAGCAACCCAAAAATTTGATCATAAACCTGGCCGTTGAAAAAACCCGACATATTATCCCAAGTATCTTTAAGGAGAAGTTTGCCCCCTACCACGAAAACTTTAGATAAATTTAAACCAGGAAGCTTCCCTCCGTTATAAAGATCTTTTACCGATTCAATTCGCAGGGAACTGATGATCATCTCTGTCCCAGAACTGTGCAAGGTGGCCGATTTGTCAGAATCAATACTGACATAGGCATTAAAAGCAGATCCTTCTCTGCCTGAACTTGCGGCCGGATCATTTGGATCGTAAATATAAATTTTATTACCTTCAACGCGATAGGGCAAAACCGTATGTGCCCTTGACTCAGCCTTAGAAATAATATTCAGAAGATACAGTTGAGTCCCCGGCGTATTAGGCGTCTTGGCCGAAAGATTGGTGTTCAATTCACTGAGGATATCCTGATATTTTTTCGGGGAATTTTTTATTGCTTTTTGCGACGCATCGCCGAACTGTTGCAGCTGAATACTCATAATTGCCGCCAGCACCGGCCTGGATTCAATGGCTCCAGCATAATAATAACCAGCCGACGTCAATGTTGGGGCAGCCAAGTTCCACGGCAATCCATTGACCTCAGAAAGTTCAGCCGCAAAAGGAGAAAAATTATTTTCAAAGTAATCCGGGGATTGATAAGCATAGGCAGAGATTAAAGAAAAACCATAGCAGTCGCCTCCCCCTAAATCATCAGTATAATATCTGTAGGCCGTGTTATACAAAAACTGGTGGTATTTATTAGGCAAGGAGGAAAAATCAAACGCTCTATCGAAGACGTAATGTCTATCAACCAGATCGCTCACGGGAATAGTACTCGTGTCAATGCCATAATTTGCAAACTGAAAACCATAAGGATATGGCGCCAGAGGATAAGGGATGATCGCAAAATCAATATTAGCCGCCGGGCTGCTCATGGTTTGCCAGACGGAAGCATTACCCTGCGAATCCACCGCTCTTGCCTGCCAGTGATATTGGCCGATTGCCAAATCTGATTTAATGATCGAAATAAGCCGGCCGGAAGGGACAAAACTGCTGGTCGCATTAGGAACGTCGGTAAACGCGGCAGAAGAGAGTTGCAATTCAATTTGCAATTGGACCTGATTGCCTACGGGGCTATTAGGCGTTCCTTGAAACATGATGGTATTTTCCGTGGTGCTCGCGGCACTAGCGATCGGCGTCCCGTAAAATTCAAACTGACCAAAATCGGAAAGAGTCGGATTGATATCCGCCAGTTGAACATTGAAGCTCCAATGATAAAGATAATTTTCAAAATCCCAGTTCATCGTGACACCGACCAGATTTGGCACGGTGAAATTTTGCACACTGTCCTGATCGGCATAAAAAGATCTTTGCCAAGAAACGTTTCGTCCATCATAGTTGAGCAAGGCTTCGGTTCCCTGGCCGATCGGCAAAGCGTTATCATTGACCAATGAAGTTGGTTCGATTCCGTTCTTGTTAAAAACGTCCCAGAAATAAAAATTATTAACACTGCCGGAAGGATTCTCGGTAATAACCGGATTTTGATAAGCCGTCTGGCTGGAGGTCGCTATCAAGTCCAGCTGACCGGCGGGAGAAGATAGGCCAAAAACTTGCACGGCCCAGGCACAAACATTTCCTTCTTTATAAAGAAAATCTATCGTAATATCTTCACCTGCGCCGGAAGACACATTCACCGGGAAATAAAAGTACCAGGCTCTGCCATTGATCAATTCGGTGTGAATCGGTTCTCCGTTCGACAAAGTCGGCTGATACAAACCGAATCCCTGAACTTGCAGATGTCCGATCACAAAAGTCGTTCCCGGATCAACATGGATTGGAAACGATAAACTCGCTCGGCCCAGGCATGAAGAATTTGTTAAAGTTTCCTCTAAGAGCGTCGCACTGTTGACGTCGGCGGCTTGAGCATTGGCCACACCGCCAAAACACAAAAAAGCTGTTGCCAGAACAGCTGTGAGTAAGAGTGATTTCATTCTCATATTTATTAACTTAGTAAATAAATATATTATTTGTTGAAAACACCGGGGAAGGCTTGAATAGTTTGATATTCGACCTTAGCAAAAATTTAAATATTTGTAAAGACTGGTTAAGAAATCATTTTAAAAGCGTTTTTTCATCTAAAACACCCGTTGAAATCTTCCGGGTCGGCGATTTGAATAGCGAAGCGCCATGCCCCCGGGCAGCCAGAAACGCGGTATTGATAATCGAGACGCCCCTGTATCCGCGCCTGCGCAAAAAAAATTACCCCGCAACTCCGCCAGAGGCGGATAGTGCCGGGGCAACTCTTTATTTTGATTTAATTTTTTCTACTTTGATTTATTTCCGGCTTCCGGCTGCTTCTGCTCCAGACAACCCTCTTTCGCGAAAAAATTTTTAATTTTATCCACAATCTCCGCTACGGTGTGCTGCGATTTGACAATATATTCCCTTGCTCCGAGCTTCATCGCTTTTTCATAGTCGGCTTTCTGCCCCAAATTAGTCAAAACAATGACGGGAATTTTTTTAAATTCTTCTTTTTCCGCCATTTCTTCCAGAACCCAAAACCCGTCTTTCCCCGGCAACATCAAATCAAGCAAGACGAGAGCGGGCATTTCTTTCCTCACGACAGCCAAGCCCAGCTCGCCGTTTTCCTCCTGCGCCACCCCGAACCCCGCCTTTGAAAATACGGCGCGTAAAATTTTGGCGAGGATTTTATCATCTTCAATCAAGACAATTTTTGTTTTATTCATACTGCGATAAATTAATAATAAATAATATGTCAGGTGAATTGTTTCGCTCCTTTAACGGGCTTTGATTCCAGGGGAAGCTCGATGAAAAAGGTGGTTCCTTTGTTTTCTTCGGATTTAAACCAGATTTTTCCGCCGAGAAGTTCGGTCGCTTGCTTGGCGATCCAAAGCCCCAATCCCATTCCCACGGCTTTAAGGCGCCCCGCGTTGCTCGCTCGCGCAAACTCCTGAAACATGCGCCCCTGATCTTTTTGGGGAATCCCGATACCGTTATCGCTGATAGTCAATAAAAACGTCTCGCTCTGTTTTTCTATCTTTACCCCTACTTTACCGCCCTGAGGAGTGTACTCAATGGCATTGGAAAAAATAGCTTGCGCGATGTTCTGAAACGCGCCAACATCGGTCATGGCTATTATTTCTTTCTCATCAGAAGCAAAACCAAAAGACAATCTTTTTTTTCTACAGAGAGGGGCTAAACCATCAATTAATTTCTTGGTAAAATCCACCACATCGACAAATTGCGGAGAGATGCTGACTTTCCCGGCTTGAATGCGCGAAGTATTCAACAGAAGTTCAACCAGCTTATTAAGGCGCTGACCGCTTGTTTCAATATCATTTAGATATTCCTGCCCCTTATCGGTCAGCTTTTCTTTTTGCAGCAATTCCGTCAGCCATTGGATGCCGGTCAGGGGCGTGCGCAATTGATGCGAAGCGATCGAAACAAATTCGCTTTTTATTTTGTCAATTTCTTTTTCACGAGTTATATCCCGGAAAACATTTACTGCCCCGATTACTTTCCCTTGAGAAGTTACGGGGGATACTGTCCTTGATACGGGAAACCTTGTTCCGTCTTTTCTTAAATAATAATAAGAGGTGATGGTGGCGGTAGTTGTTGTCGTTGCAAGTGCCGCGCGGATAGCTCCTTTCTCCGGCAAGATCGGATTTCCGCCTTCGTCTTGGCGGTGTAAAATTTCATGCCACTGCCTGCCGATCGATTCTTTGCTCGTGTAGCCAAGCATTTTTTGGGCCATCCGGTTGATCAAAACAATTTCACCCTTCTGGTTGACGACAATGCATCCATCAGCGATGCTGGCCAAAATTGCCTCGTCTTTAGCGGTGATTTCAGCGAGTTTTTCCTTCTCAGCTTGCAAATCCTCAAGGACGTTTTGAGCGGCTTTATTCGCGTTTTCCAAATCCTGCTTTTGCTTTTCCGCGTCAGCGCTCAATTCTTTCAAATCATCAAACATCAGGTTCAGCGCCACAAAAAGCTCGGTAAATTCATCTTCTTTTTCGGGAATTGCTATGTTTTCTGAAAAATCGCCCATTGATATTTTCTGCAAAACCGGAATTAAACTGCTAAGATTCTTTTTGGTGATATCGGCAAATGCGCTTACCCTTGCCTGGGATTTTTTAATGCTTTCTGCCATTTTGTCAAAGGATCTTGCTAACTGGCCTATTTCGTCTTTGGATTTTATCCCCACTTTAAAATCTAAATCTCCTTGTTCGATTTTTTCCGTGCCGCGATGCAAGTTAGCAAGCGGTTTCAAAACTGAGTTGAAGATACTATAAATCATTGATAAAGTCGCCGCCAGAAGCAGGGTTAGAAAAAAAATTCTTAGATAGTCGGCTGTTTTTTGGGTATCAACAATACGTTTGTTGGCAAATTTGAACAATTGAGATGTTAAAAGCATCACTTTGCTGCTTTTAGTTATTATTCGAGAAGATATTTGCGTTTCCAATTCTTGGGAAATCCCTTTTTGAGTTAATTGAGAAAACAAATCGCCCAGATCCGAAGCATCTAACCACATCTGGTCTAATAAGGCGTGCTCCGTTTCGCTATGTTTATGCTTAAGATGCTCTTCGGGGGATAATAATTTTATCAAAAGTTCTTCCGCGGCTAGCCATTGCTGTTTTGAGTTTTCGGAACGATACAAAACATAATTGAATGTCTGCATTCTTAATTCGGCTATCGCGTCCCCGATATTAACAACATCGTTATTGCTTTCGACAACTTTAGCGATTTGCCGCGAATTAAAATAAAAAACGCAGAACAGCGCGATAACAGCTGTTATAAAAATCACAAATAAAATATAAGCTTTTGTTCTGATTTTCATCTTTTTCTGCTTAAGGTGCTTATAACTTCCAGCAATTAGCGCGCGATGAACTAAAAAATTCTAAGAAGCTGATTTCAGCCACTTGAGAGCTTCTCTTTCGGTGGCAAAATAACCGACATTTTTTACGCCCGCCGAACGCGCGATAAAGGATACGAGAACTTTAGTGAATATGGTAAAGCCGAAGAACGCGTGCTTGGCGTATTTTTCGTTTTTCAGCTCTTTGGCAAAGATCTTTCTGGCCCGGGACGAAGCCGAACCTCCTTCGGACATATCAGTCAGCACCAAAATCTTGCCCGGCCTGGCATTGGCTGCCCTTAACAGCTCTTCCACCATGCTTTTCGCGCACGCCTCATCGATTTCGCCGCTCGGTTTCTCCCGCAAAATTCCCTCTTTCTCATCCCACCAGATCTTAAATGCGTATTTTTGATTATTTTCCATATTTTAGATGGTAGATTTAAAATTTATTAGACAAAAAGCCGTTAATCTTGAATTTTTATCTTACTTGCCGTTATGATTTTTCCCGTTTCCATTGTTGTGGTTGCCGTTTCCGTTCTTACCGTTTCCGTTCTTGCCGTTTCCGTTCTTAATCCTTTTTTTCAAGTCAGCAATTTCTTTTTTGAGCTCCATCATTTTCAATTCCCTCCCCACCATGCTTTTATTCACCGATTCCAATTCTTTAACCCGGGCGGCGAGCTCGGCTGTCCGTTCGGCTATTTTGATCTCGAGCCCCCTGGTATATTCAGCCAATTTTTTTTCAAGCTCCTTGCTGGCAGTAGCATCTTCAATGGCTAAAATGATCAATTGCACCGAGTCTATCTGCCTGGCATTGAGTACCATTGTTTTTTCCCCGATTGTCTCAAAAAAATGGCTAACTTCATAATTTTTTACGACTTTTTGTTTTGGCAAAATTTCTTCCATCAGCTTCTTCAGTTCGGGGATATTCCACTGGCCATTGCCTAATTCATAAATCAATTTATTCTCCGTTTCTTCTGGCGTGACCTGAAAAGTTTCGTAAAAAATCGGGTTTGCCAAAACTACCCGCTGATCGGAATCAAGGATCAGAAATGACTCTCTGGCCACCTCGACTAGCGCCGCCATATGATGCAGGGCAAGCTCCCTGGATTCTCCCAACTTAATTTTTTTGACATTGTCATTATTCATATTTTTTAATTTTTACCGCCCGAAGCGGATCCGCCTTTGGCGGAAATTTTATTCAGGCCTGTCTCGGCCCTCGCCCTGATAGAGATCCTCTCCTCGCAGGAGCGGCATCTTGCCCTGGCGGGATTATTCCTATCGGGGTTAACAAAAAAGCACTATTAAAAATAGCGCTTTCGTTAAAGTTTTAGAAAATTAGAAAATCCGCGAGCGATTGCTTTTTCTTGCGCCTCCAGCTTTACTATAGCCAAGAACATATGAATTGGACTATCAATACGGATACAGTATAGCACACTTTCAAGAAATGTTCCAAACGGAGGCAAAAAAACACCTCCCGGGGTTGACTTTTGCCAAGGCAAAAACCAAAAACACCGCGCAAGGCGGTGTTCTTAATCGATAAATTCTATTTCTTTTTCTTGGCCGCTTTTTTCTCCAGCATCAAGCGCTTGATTTCCAGCCGCTTCTTGGTTTTGTGAGAGTGGGATTTCTTCCTGGTGCCGATCGCGTTTAATCTTGTCGCCATATAAAAAATTTAGTGAATAAACATTATCTTGAATTATCTATTAAAAACCCATCCAAAAAAACCAAGCGCCGATAAGGAATATAACGCCGCCCCAGAGCACCTGCCCGCCCTTGAACATCTGGGCTTTTTTGTTGACGCGGTCAGGAAACCCGATTTTTTCAATCCCCTTGAATAAGGTAACCCAGCCCAAAATCGTGATCGCGACTCGCCAATCGGCCACCCAGACATTATGAGCAACGACAGTAGCCAAGCCCAATAAAAAGGTAATATAACCCGTTGAAATAGTAATGGTCTTGTCTTCAGTATACTCGATGATTCTGCCCAACAGCTTCGCGCCAACAGACATTGCGCCAAGGATCATGAAAAGGCTTCCCCAAAATCTCGCCAAAAATAAGGTAATTTCCATAAACTTTAAATTACTTGATAATTCTTGATCAAATTTTATCACATTTCAGGATGTCTAGCCACTTGCCGCCGTTGCAGTTCCGTTTTATTTTAAAAAATGAACAATTGATCGATCGTGGTTCCCAAAACTTTTGCCACATCATGAGCCAATTTTAAAGACGGGTTATATTTTCCGGCTTCCAAAAAAACTATGGTTTCTCTTCTGACCCCGGCTTTTTTAGCCAAGCTCTCTTGAGTCAAGTTATGTTTGGCCCTTAATTCTTTAATTCTATTTTCCATATTTTTTAACATTACTCCCCTTTCCTGTTTAAATGCCAATACGCCAACCCGAAAATTATAGCCATGCCGGCGATGCCGATGCTCGGTACTGAATCAGCCGGAATGCTTAAATGGAAAAAGTCGATCGCCAGGCTTAAGCCGAGCAGCCAGTAAATGCCGATGTAAAAAGCGTAAGCTCCGGCTTTAGTTTCAAGTTTTCTCGATCTTTCATCTTTTAACGGCTCTCCTTGCTTAAGGCTGTTATATTTAATTTTAATAAATCTGAAACCGAATGCCGCTACGATCAAAGCGATAACCAAGACGCCAAGCCCCGATTTCTGGCCATTGTTCAAATAATCAAACATCCCCCAGGCCGCAATGATAACGATTAAACAAGCAAGGAGAATAACCATCGCTAAAAATCTTTTTTTGTCATTTTTTTGATTTTCCATAAAATTTTTATTTATTTTATTAGGTTAAACATATCTAACCTAATGTTAGATTATTCTAACATAACTGTCAAGGGCATAGTTTTCCACAATAAAAATAATATAAAAAATCCAACTAAAAAAATTGGATTTTATGCAAAAATTAAAGCAAAAGAAAGCGTTTATTCGCGCGCCAAAGTTAATTCTTTCGTGATGCGGGGGAATGCGTGCGTATATTCACTATTATTTGAATAATAAAAAGCCCAAGCATGATAACTCCTCCTGTTTGGGAATAGTTTTTCCAGACCATCACCACAAATCCATAATTCATCGCGTAATAAAGGGCTAAGTAAGGTATCGCCGACTTCCAGTGCTTTTTCAAATTTTCACGGAAAGGAATCTTCAAAATATAATCGTATAAAAGCTCCAAAGCCAAGAATGCTAAAAAAATCCCCAGAAAGATGCTGTATCGCACCGTTTTATGTTCTTGTTGAACCAAAAGAATCCCATAGACAGCCGGAATCGCCAAAATAAAATAAAATTTCCCGACTTTTTTCAAAGTGGTCATTTTTTCCCGGATCCAAAAGATGTAAATCAAAAATAGATTATTTACAATCCCAAGGATAAAAAATAATTCTTCTGACATAAATCGTATTTTAATCTTTATATTATTCTACCAAAAAACGGCCCCCTTAGCGATAATTCGAATCCTGCCTGGAGTAAACCAAAATCTAGTAAAAATACTTGACCCCGAAACTTCTTTGTTATTGCAAAAAAGAAAACAATCTCCTTCCGTCTATCATGTCGAGCAGTTCCAGAAAAAAATTCTTATACTTTTTATCATAACCCTCGTAGAACGCGAAATTTTCCGGCCAGCCATTTGCTATTTTTATTTCCGCGTCCTTTTCCGAGGTGTGCATATTAAAACCCAAAGGCGCGGCCTTAATGTAATAGACGTCATTATTTTTTGTGATTATTCCAATAGAGATTTCTGCGGACAGCGTGCCGTTCTGAAGAGAATCTTCCAGTGGAACGTCCCGCAGATCGCCGAAAGGAGCTGGATATAATTTATCGCCTCGCAGATAGGCTGTTTTCACAAAATTTGAATCAATCTCTTTGATGAATGTTTTGATCTCTGCCGCTTCGAATCTTTCCTGGTATTTTTCCAGGAAAGGCTTGGTATAAAGCCAATAGCTATAACCCTCGAGCCAAACATGGTCCGAGCCTATTTTGTCCGCCAAACTCATTATCTTTTTTTCGTTCTTCGGATTATTGGTAATTAAATCAATTAAGCAGTATTGTCTGACGACCATATTGTTCGGAGCCAAAAAGTAGGCCAAACTAATCCATCTGTTTGATTCCAGCCGATGAATGTCTGCCGGCGTTATTGCTGCGCCAGAATTATATTTCGCGAATAGCTCGTCCTGAAAATCCGCCAAAGAACTGCCATGTTCAAAATTCACGCCAAGAATAAAAATAAGGGCTATTACGAGCGCCAACAATGCGATTATTTTTTTCATATGCTTGATTATGATTACAGCAATTAAATCCCTTATGGCCTGCAACATTTTTGACTGAACGACGCTCAGGATTTTATCTCTCGAGTCTTTTTTTTAGTTCATCTATGACAGCTTTCTGCCAGTATTTCATGGAAAACCAGCCGATCAATGGCCGTGCAACTATACGGAGCCAGCGTTTATGGATGGTAACTTGATAGGTGTAATCGATTACGGTTCCTTCTGGACGTAGAGAGAGCAACAATTCTTCGTGGCCGGAAGTTCCAAATTTAGGGCTTTCATTATCCGAAATAAACCCCTTTCCAGGGAGGATCTGGGTTTTCATTTTTACCGGAAACTTTTGGCCGAACGATTTGACGGTCGCGTCTATCTCCAAATTATTTCCTCCCTGCCTTATGACTCGGATAGATTCCGCGACGCGCGGAAAATACTCAGGCCATTTTTCAAAGTCAGTCATCATGTTAAACACCTCCGTTAGAGGAGCCTTGATAAGCCACTTGGCATGGAGAGTGATTTTTTCTTTCATATAAAAATTATACCTAAAATTTCGGGCATCCACAACTCGGGCCAGAAAAAAGGCACCGATAAAATCTAGCTAAAATCGGTTAGCTCCCGGGGTCGCCTGCCTGCCGGTAGGCAGGGATTTACCCCTGCGCCTGATACCGTTTGCAAGCAAGCGGGGCTCCGGGGCACAAGCTTCTCATCCGATTCCGGCAGTATGGTAAAAATAATCCCGCCCCTTGAGAGGGGCGGGATTATTTTTACAAGCTCTCATTGTTGAACTACATCCGAACTTTTTTCAAAGAAAACCCCGACGCTGAATTTTAAAAAGGAAAAGAAAAAAAGTATCCCGCCAGGGGCGGGATGAGCAAAAAAGCATCCGGCCGAAGGCCGGATGAAAGCCCCCCAAAAAAAAAGATTTCGCCGCGAAGCGGCGAAGAAAGCCCCCGATCGCCCCAGCCCCTGCGGGGCGGGGCGTAAAATTTGAAAATAAAAACTTCTAAACAATATCCGATTAAGCACCGCCTAAAAACTTGGTCCGCCAACTATCGAGAAATCTTCAAGTATCCACCAAAAAAAACAACCAGTTGCCACCAAAAAAACAAACAAGGGAATAATTACCGAAAAGAGAATAGTAAATAACTTATTCTTTAAGAAATTTAACACTAACAATTTATAAATTAAAAATGAAAAAATAATTTCCAAAACAGACAAAGAAATCCATATCGCAAATAGATCCTCGCCAAAAATAGCGTTAACTAAATTAAATTTCCATAGCCACACTACCAATAAAATCAAAATTCATATTATTTTATATTATTTATTAAATACATGATATCCTGTTTTATTATATCACCCCCTGCTTTCGACCACAGAATTCTCAATATTTGTATTTCTTTCAAATAGCTTTCCTGGAAATTCTTTCTTACTAATTTTATAACCAAGAAAACCATCAGAGCCCTCCACTGCATATTCTGCATTTTTGTTTCTAACGACGCTCACCCATTCAACGAGACCATTTGTTTCATTAACAATTTTTTTAAACTCATCGAAGCTTAGAGACACAATTCCATCTTCCCCGCAGACTAACAATAAAAAAACCTTGTCTAACATTTTTTTCATTTTTAAAATCTCATCCCTATGTTCTTGCGAGAAACTAAACCTCCAAGGAGACATCCTCTTTGCAGAATGTTTAATATAGAGGCCTATATTTTTATTTATAATATAAGAAGCATTACTTTCGCTCGGGAATGATTCAATAACTACTTCCTGATCAGCTCCATAAAGCAACCTTACCAAGGCTGCTCCATGATAAAACTCAAATTCTTTAATCATTTTTTTTTGATGTCTTTAAAAAACGAATACTACCCCTGTACCTATAAAAAATACGGGCTTTGCCAACCTCGTTATAAAGAATATTGATATGATGAATTGCGTTAGAATATTTTGTTAATTCCATTTCCCTGTCACCGATAAACCCCTTAGAACGGGTAATTGTATTCTTATCCATTTCCCCTTCTTTTTCGGTATATCCCGCTATACTCTTTGGTGCATGAACCACCAAAGAGTCATCACCAAGCGGACAGAAACTTTCAATATAACTGATTAAATAATTGGGTAAACAATTTTTACCAACCAACTCTGACAATGCCTTAACCTTTTGAATTGGTTGACTGCTTTGTTCAACAATTTCTTTGATGCTTTCGCCATCAAAATTAAAAAGTTCAAAACTCATTTCCCCTTTATCCACGACAACATTTGTCTTGTCTATGCTGGCTGCCGAAACAGCAGTGATTCTTTCACCATCAAGCCAAACAGGAGATCGCTTGTCTTGTTTTCGAGACTCAAGAGATAATCTGTGAAAAATAAAACATTTTTGCCAATTCAGATAAAGAGTTTTTGGAATTATTAACTCGAAATACTTCAAGTAATCATTTCTTGAACCAAACATTCTGGCTCGCTGTATATAAGTATCTTGCTGTAATTTATGTTTAACGTCTCGCGTAAAAAACATGGACAAAAGATTATTAAATGTCACGCCTCGAGAAATAATATTTCCCCCAATTACTACGGTATAGGGGGCAGTTGGATCAGTGGCCGTCCTATTATCAGCAACATTAACTTCTTTATCGCTATTCATCACTACAATATTGTTTCTGTCTATATTCCCTATCGCGTACTTAGTTATTTCATTCTCATATCCAGAATATCTCTCATTAGCAATTTCCCATATTTTTTTAAAGTATGGTTCATGATTTTGGTCATCCTTATCCTTTAACGCTTCAAAGGTTTTGACAATTTGTTTATAGTCAACCGTGTGGTCCGCCTTTTTGCTGCTTGTATGAACAAGCATTGAGTAATTTTTTTCTGGATCATTAACTAAAGTGTTTAAATACCCAACGTCTACAATAAAGCTAAATAAAGCATCTCGCAAATATTTTGGGTCATCACCTGCATCTGGTAAAAAAGTCAACCGGTACGGAAGATTTTCTGTGGAAACTGGGAAAAAAATATCTTGACCAGTGTAATTAGAGTGCGGCTGAAAATCAATCCAATATTCATTCTGATTTTGATGAGTTTTATTAAGATCTAAGCGAGCCGGTGTTGCCGTAACGCCGATATAAATTCCCTCAGAGCCGATCAAGTTTTCCGTTAACTCATTTATCTTACTTTTTTCTTTTTTGTTAATCTTGGAGTTTGGTGTTGCATAGTCAGCCTCATCATCAATAATTACCCGATTAAAATGCCCATCCAGCTTTTGAATAATCTTTTGCAAATCTTTCGAGTTCTTTTTACAAAAAATAACCCATTGATGATCTCCAATCTTAACTTCTGGTGGCAAGACCTCGCTAAATTTTTTAGGGGACGGAGAAAGACCTGATCTTTGAAAACGCTCAAGATTTTGCCCTAGCAATTGAACACTATCATTAAGTAAAATAATGATAATTTTGTAACCAACATCCAAAAGTTTTGCTGTTAGTGCAATCATCATTTCCGTTTTTCCACTTTGAGGTTCACCATATATAACAAACGACCTTTGTCCATTTTTGGTATTGGATACAGAACTCTCAACAACATCTTTAATTTTATCAACTTCCTGGCCCTTTAAAACAAGTTTGGCCAAACGCCTTTCATAACGATTATTATTTACAGCGTCTTGTCGTAATTCGTTTAAATTAAAATCTGACATATAAATTATTTTTCCATTATTAAAACATACTCGTACTCGTAAGCACATTTTTTATTTGGATTCTTTATATTAGTAAATTTTCCAGTATTTGTATCCCTCCATGGGGTAATCATTTTGTTTTGTACCTCTCTCTTAATTATGTTGGGGTTTTTGAAACCAATTTTAAGCATTTGCTCTGTTGCCACTTCCGCATTTAATATAGCAACCCCCCTAAGCTCAGTATTTCCAATCACGATGCATGCATGTTTACCGATTTTTAAAACACGGTACATCTCTTTGAAGGCTAAATTCATATCAATAAAATAATTTGACACGTCTTTCGCAAGAGCTTTATCTTTTTCACCAAGCCTCTTGGTAATCGTTAAACCAATTTGACTTCCAATCTCCCCTTCCTGCTCAGTCTTGTAGCTAGTCCCGATGAATTTTTTTCTGAAATCTTTAAGGTTGCTAGAAAAATTATACCAACCACTAAAATTATTTCTATCACTTCCAAACCAGAGTAAAGAAAGCTGATGTAAATCTGCGTATTCATAAGACGTTACATACGGAGGAGAAGTAATTATTAAATCAACCACTTCATCATTAAGCGAAAATCTCTTCGTCGAATCTTTAAGCAAAACTTTTGCGGAAGTCTTTAGACTGTTATTCTTTTGAAGTAATGAGTAAAACTGACCGTTCTTTTTAATCATCGACCTGGAATGTTTAAGAAAATTGATTGAAACAGGTGGTATTTTTTTATCTTTATCAATTGTTGGTTTAATGCTTTTCATTAACCATTTTGAACTATTCTTTAAATTATGAGAAAAAGCGCATAAAAAGAATTTCCTTATTTTTGCATTTTTAATACTCTTTATCTTGGAATAAAGAAAATCTAATTCTGTGATTATTTTTTTATCAAACCAGTAAAGTATCCTCTCGTTTTTAAGATGATAATTATAAAAAATCTTTTTATTTTTTAAAAGTTTATTTTGAAGTTTCTCAAATTCTTCATCTAATTTTATGGGATTAATCGGGGTCACCTTCACTTCTGTTATAAATTTAGCTACGGGATTTATATCAAAACAAAGACTTCTCCGCCCTAATCTTTTCGACTCAACAAGCGTTGTCCCGCACCCCCCAAAAGGATCGAGCACAAAATCATCTTCTTTTGTAAAATCATTTATTAGTTTTTCAACTATATTTGGAATAAATTTTGCTGGATACCTATGATAACTATGTGTCAGAGCGGTAGTTTCCGCGCGAGTAACGTCCTTAAAAGACCAAACAATTACTGGTTTAGCAGCCTCAAACGTCTTAATTATATCTTTTGTACCTAAAATTAGCATAATCTTCTTTAATTACCAAAAATTATAACTATATTGATTATACCACTAGCAATAAAAATAATGCAAAATCACCCCAATTGAGTGATTTTTAAGGGGGCTCGGTCATAAACACTGCGCCCTAGAGAGCTCTCATTATTGAACTACATACGAACTTTTTTTAAAGAAAGTCAAAAAGCCTAATTTCAAGCAAAGTGAGAGAAAAAAATGTATCCAGCCAGAGGTGAAATGAGCAAAAAAGCATTAGGCCGAAGACAGGATAAAAGCCCCCCGAAAAAAGGCCCCCAATCGCCTCAGCTTCTGCGGGCCGGGCGGAAAATTTAAAAAAACTACAAACTTTTATTATGCACAAAGGCCTTAATTATTTTAAAAACACTATTAATTTCATCTAACTTGCTAATTATTTGAGAAAAACCAAACCTAATAACACTTCTTCCGCTCCGAATATAAGAATGTTGGCAATTATTCCTCTCATTAGACAGCTCTCCTAGAAGTTGTTTAAAATGATTTAACCCTGGAGGAAATTTTATGTTAATTTTTGTTTCCAGCGCCATTATCTCCGCCTCACTCAATATCATACCTATTTTTTTTCTAAAATCATCATAAAAAAAACCAAAGCTCCTATGGCGAACTCTTTCTTTAACCTCTTTGGCTAAAGTGACTTTATTTATAGTTTTATCAATATAACAAAAAACTATGCAATGAATTTTTTCCTCAACCCATCCGCCCGCTTCAGATATTGACAGTTTTAAAGCCAGCTCTAAATCAAGATAATTGCCGTCAGACAATTTTTCCAATTTTTTTATGCTAGACCTAACAGTTTGTATGTTGATAACAGTCATAAAATCTATTTACTAGAAAAAACCGACAATACTGCGTTTAACCGCTCTTCTACTTTCATTTTTTTCATCACACCTTCCCGTAAATTATCCTCTCTAAACACCGTTAATTTGCTCATTTTTTGAAAAAGTTCCTTTAACGTTTTATCGTCTAATTTTTTTAAATATGCTAAATTTTTGGAAATACCGAAAAACAACCCTTCAACAAATGCATTGCTCGTTTTAGATAAAGTTTTTTTGTCAGTAATTTTATTGAATACTAAAGACAAAACATCTTCAAACAACTGCTTTCTATCTTTTAAACCGTTATCTTTATCAGACCTGTGTCTTCCCATATATTCATTAAGGAATCGATTTAAAACTCCGTCATAATTTTTATAATCATCGTGGAAAGCAAAAAATCTCAAAATTAACTCAACCTTTGAAAATCTGATATCATTTTTTATACTTAACAATTTTTTCCATTCCTTGTTTTCATTAAGATCTTTTAAAAGAGAATTAAATGGGCCACTGTATATGCAATTCCTTATTTCCTGATTGTTTAATTTTTGACCGTACGAATTTAATCTGTGAAAAATAACATAAAGATATTCATTGTGATCGCGCTTATCATAATCCACTCTTAAAAATGTTACAGGCAATGACAAGTTTTTAATTCCATCATAAATTTTGGGACTTTCTTTCCTAATCTGATGATTAGTTTTGCCACATATTCTAGGATCAGTGTCGCTAAGATCAGACATTTTCCATTCTTTTTCTTCATCTAAAAATTTTATGATTGAGGTCATCCTTTGCAAGCCATCAATTACTTTCATTTTATTTTTATTCTTATCATATCCAAAACACATACTAGGTATTGGTAGCTCTTTAGAAAGAGAATCTATAAAACGCGTCTGAAAAGCAGAAGACCAAACCTCGTTTCGCTGAAATTCAGGCTGAATTTCCAAAATTTCATCTTTATACATTCGAAATAAATCAGAGCAAGAACGAAGCTCGTTGTAAGCAAAAATGTCTTTCGGCGGAGCTTGATTAAACTCAAGCTCCTGATTTAAAGAATTCTCTTCCTTTCTTTCTTTTGTTTTTGGCATATTATTTCGTATTTAAAAAATTAATTAATTTTAATAGTGTTTCTTCGAAATCTTTTTCTATTTTATGCTCCCAAATTCTTGCAACTCTCCATCCGGCTTTTTGCAATAATAAGCGATTTTTTCTATCCCTTTTTATGTTTCCCTCTATTTTAGCGCGCCAATACTTTTTAGGCAACCGGCTATTTTCCTTATTAAAACGATAGCCGTGCCAAAAATCGCCGTCTATGAAAATTGCTACTTTCTTTCTCGGTAAAGCAATATCCGGCGAACCGGGCGCTCTTTTATAATGCTTCTGAAAATATATTCCGCGCCTTCTCAATTCTCTAAATACCAAAACTTCCGCCTTTGTATTTTTAGAGCGTATCTTTGACATTATTTCGCTTCTTTTTTCCTTAGAAAACACATCGGCCATAAAAAACAAATTAAAAATATTTTCTAATTATTTTCTATTATGGTATAATATTGTTAGGTTGTGGAAAACTAATATAAAGTAGAAAATAATTAGAAAATATTATATGATGACAAAAAAACAAAAGCAAGTTTTAACCTTCATTGAATCCTACAAAAATCGGAAAGGCTACTCCCCTACTCTGGAGGATATAAAAAAGAACTTCAAGCTGTCATCCGTTTCCACCGCCCACCACTACATAAAAAAATTAATGG